>NZ_JASCYH010000039.1:0-21187 GCF_030011715.1 Gulosibacter sediminis
CGCGGCCTCGCGTCGCGGAACGAAGAATCCCCGGTGGGCGGGGCCGGATGCGCGCAGGCGCATCCGGCCCACCGAGCGGGGATTTTTTGCTCACGCCGACGGATGCTCGGGCCGGCACGCCAGCGCAACTCACGCATCCGCCTCGCGCCGCCAAACAATCTCTGATTAGAGTGAATTGCATCGCGGGCGTCACCGAGGTCGCTTGCGGAAGGGATGCGCCATGACCGATCTGCCGGACTCCGAGATTCGCCGCCGCCTCACCGCCCTCGCGCCGAGCCAACTCAGCGACGCAATGGGCCGCCTCAACGTTGTCGACAGCGGCATCGCGCCGATGTGGCCGTCAGCCGGTTTCGTCGGCCGCGCAGTCACCGCCTACGTCGCGCCCGGCGACAACAAGGTGCTACACGAGCTCGTGCCCGACCTCACCGAGGGCGACGTCGTCGTTGTGAACGGCAGCGGCGTCACGAACCGCGCGCTGCTCGGCGGCATCATCGCCGAGCGGATGCAGCGCCACGGCGCCGTCGCCGTCGTGCTCGACGGAGCGATTCGCGACGCGCTCGAATTCGAGGAGATCGGCCTGCCCGCCTACGCCCGCGCGGTCTCCCCCGCCGGCCCCTACCGCAACGGCCCCGGCCGCCTGCACGAGGCGGTCGCGATCGGCAACGTCGTCGTGCATCCGGGCGACTGGCTCGTCGGCGACCACGACGGCATCGCCGTCGTGCCGCAGGGCGAGATCGCCGAGGTGCTCGCCGGTGCCGAGGCGAAACGCGAGTCGGAGGAAAAGCAGCTCAGCGAACTCCGCGCGGGCGAGCTCGACTAGCTCGTCGAGCCGCCGGGCGCCGCGACGAAGTCCCGCGCCCACGCGGCCGTCGCCTCGAGCCCGCCGAAGGTGTAGAGGTGCATGGCCACCGCGCCGAGCGCGCCGTCGCGAGCCACCGCATCCTGCAGCGCGCGGATGAACGTGTCGGGCCCCGCGGTGCCCATCAGGTTCGCGAGCGAGAAACCGTACTTGCGCACGATGCCCGCGCTCGCGGCGACACCGAAGCGGCTCGCGTAGCGCAGCAGCCGCTTCACGCCCGCCGGGCCTGGAGCGCCGACGCGAATGGGCCCGTCGTACCCGCGCAACCGCACCTCGCCGATCCAGCGCGCCACCGCATCCACGTCAAAACCGAACTGCGTGACAATCACCGACTCGAGCCCCTGCGCCCGCAGCTCGCCCAGCTTCTCGTCGAGGGAGGCCCAGAGCACGTCGGTCGGGATGCTCGGGTGCCCCTCCTGGTACCCCGCGGTGCCCACCTCGCGCACGCCGTAGTCGGCGAGCCGCACCGCGCGGATGAGCGACGCCGCGTCGGGGAACGGCCCCTCGGGCTGCGCGGGGTCACCCGCGATGAGGAACAGATGCTCCGAGACGCTGGCGGCCTGCAGCTGCTCGAGGATGCTCGTGAACGCCTCGAGCGAGCGGATGCGCCGGGCCGCGAGGTGCGGCACCGGTACGAACCCGGCGTCGCGCACGGCCCGCGCGGCGGCCACCGTCGTCGCCGGCTCCTCGTTGCTGAGGAACGTCACGTTGATGCGAGTGCCCGCAGGAATCAACCCCGCCGCCGCGGGAATCGCGTCGACGTCGCGGCTCGTGATCTCGAGCGAGAAGTCGCGCATGAGAGCAGGTTCGCGGTGAGCCGGTGGCGTCATAATCCCCAATTCTCCCCCGCCGCGCGGTCGTCCGGCGACGCACGCCGAAGCCCAAACAGAGATTCCCCGTTGCGGGAGGCGAGGAGCCCTCGGGCACGGCTCGCTTCCCTCAACGGAGAATCTTCGCGTCGTCGGATCGCGAGGTTAGTCGACCAGACCGGCACGGATGTCGCGCATCTGTCCGGCCTCCTTCTCGCGCTTCGCCTCGGCCGCGGCCAACACGCTCTCAACTTCGGCCTGCGGAATCACCACGACGCCGTCGTCGTCGGCGATCACCCAGTCACCGGGCGTGATCGCGACCCCGCCGACTGCCACCGGCACGTTCACGCGCCCCGGGCCGTTTCGGTACGGCCCCGCGGGCGAGATTCCCTGCGCGTACACCGGGAAGCCGAGCTGCTCGATGTCGGTGCAGTCGCGCACGGCACCGTCAGTCACGAACCCCACGCAGCCTTTGCGCTGCAGTCGCTCGGCGATGAGTTCACCGATGAGCGCCCGATGGGTCGCGCCCTGGCCCGCCACGACGAGCACGTCGCCCGGCTGCAGCTCGGGAATCACTTCGTGGATGACCTTGTTATCGCCGCCTGCCGTGAGCACCGTCACGGCCCGGCCGACGAAGCCGCCGCCCTTCCAGATGGGCCTGATCGCACCGTCCAACACGTTGAGACGATCCTGCGCGTCGCCTATCTGGCTCGAGGCGACGAGGGCGAGGCGATCGGCGATCCGTCGATCCGCGAGGAGTTGTTCGGGAGCCGCCAGCATGGCCTACTGACCGCCTTCCCACACGAAGTCGGCGTAGGCGGGCGTGCTCGCCACGAGACCCGAATCCTGGTGGAACTTCGCCGCGATGTCATAGGACTCCTGGGTAACCGCGACGCCGGGCGACATCTCCTCGGGCAGCAGCGCTGCGAGGGCATCAACCGTTTCTGGTGCAGAGTCGCCCAGGTAGGAGGCGAGCAGTTCGGCAGCTCCGTCCGGGTCCTCGGCGATGAATTTGAGTGCCTTGTCGATCGCCGCGTTGAACCCGGCGACGAGTTCGGGCTTCGCGTCGATGGCCGCCTGCGTGCTGAAGGTGACGCCGTGGAGGGCGCCCGCCATGTCGGGTACGTCACCGCGCTGCGGCGAGATGTAGATCTCGCCCACGCCCTGCGTTTCGGCCATCTGCCCAGCAGGCTGGAAGAACGCGAGCGCGTCGACCTGACCGGATTCGAGCGCACCGATCGCTGCCGATGGCTGGCCGCCAAGGTTCACGAGCGTTGCGTCAGACTCCGGGTCGAGGCCAACCTGATCGAACAGGTAGTTCACGAGGGCTTCGGTGCCAGAGCCAGGCCCGGTGATCCCGATGTTCATGCCCTCGAGCGAGTTGATCTTGTCTTCGAGCGAGCCAGAAGACTGCTCGAAGTCGATGCCCACGACGATGTCGACGTAGTACTCGGTCACGAGCGCTCCCGTCAGCACCGTGCTGTCATCGCTGTTCGCAAGGTTGAACGCGTCGGTGATGACGCCGGCCGCGATGTCGATGGAGCCGCTGGTGAGTGCGGCGGCCAGCTTTGCGCCGGTGCCGAGGCGCGGCCGCTCGCCGAGCGTCACGCCCTCTTCGTCGAAGTAGCCGTTCTGTTCCGCCACATAAAGCGGGAAGAAGGCGACCGAGTCACTGATCTGGCCGACGTTGAGCACGTCGCTGTCGCCGCCGCCCGCGCCACCGCTGCAGCCCGACAGGCCGAGCGCGACGCCCGCCGCCGCAATCGCGGCGAGGCCGCGAAATCCTCGAGAAAATTTCATGACAACTCTCCTTTGAGTGATGAAGCTGAATTGCTAGTTGTTTTCGAGCGGCTTCCAGCGGTTCGTCCGTGAACCGATGAGCCCGACAATGCCGTTGAGCAGCATGGCCAATACGGTCAACACGACCACGGCCGCAAACACGCCTGCGGTATTGAACTGCGCCGCGGAGTCGTTGATGAGATAGCCGAGCCCGCGGTTGGAGGCGACGAGCTCGCCGATGACGGCGCCGATGAGCGCGTACGGGATGGACACCTTGAGGCCGGTCAGCAGGCCGACCATCGAGGCGGGCAAGACGACCTTGAGCGCCACATCCCACTTCGACCCGCCCATGAGGCGCACCGCTTCAATAAGCCCGCGGTCGACCTCGCGCACACCAGCCGCGGTGTTGAGGAATACGAGGAAGAACACGCTCACGGCGGCCAGGATGATCTTCATATCAAGGCCAATGCCGAACCACACGATAAACAGCGGCGCGAGCGCGACCTTCGGAATGGAATAGAGGGCCATCATGAATGGCTCAAGCACTTCATAAATGAGGTGAATCGACGCCAAGATAAAGCCGAGCAGTGCACCAAAGATCGCACCGATCACATAACCAAGCAAGACCTCTTGCACCGTGATCCACGAATGCGTTGCGATCGTGCCGTCGGCGATCCAGGTCACGAGTTGGTCCCAGACGGCGACCGGGTTCGAGAAATACATCGGGTTCGCGCCGAGGAAGGCCGCGAATTGCCAGAGCAGCAAGAACGCGACGAGGAGCGTGACGCGCAGCGACCACACGGTGGTCTGATGCCCGTGCTTGCCCCACCAGGAGCGCTTGCGAACTTCCTTAACCGGGCCGCTCGCGGCCGGGCGCTTCGTCGTCGTCGAGGCGGGGGTCGATGAGGATGCTGCGATTGCAGTCACGAGGCCGCTCCTTCCTTGAGCGCTGCCGCGAGTCGGTCGTGAAGTGCGAGAAACTGCGGCGTCGTCGTCGTGGTGTCGGGGTCGCGGGGCCGAGGGATGTCGACCTCTTGGTCGAGCAGGATGCGCCCGAGCGGCCCGAGCACCACGACCCGGTCGCCGAGCAGCAGCGCTTCGTCGATGTCGTGGGTGACGAACACCACGGTGTTGTCGTTCACCTCTTGATAGAGACGCAGCAGCTCGCCCTGGAGCTCATGGCGCAGCTGCGCATCCAGCGCACCAAACGGTTCGTCCATGAGCACGGTATCGGCGCCGTACGCGAGCATCCGCGCGAGGCTCGCGCGCCGGCGCATCCCGCCCGAGAGCTCGCGCGGGTAGCTGTCTTCGAACCCTTCGAGGCCGACGCGCGAGATCAAGTCGAGGGCAACGCTCTTGCGCTCGGCCTTGTTCTTGCCCGAGACCTCGAGCGGCATCTCGACGTTGCGGCGAACCGTGCGCCACGGCATCAGGGTGTCGCTCTGGGTGAGGTACCCGATCTCCGGCGTCGGGCCGGTGTGTCGAACGCCGTTGTGCCGCACCTCCCCGGCGGTGGGCTTCGACAGCCCCGACAGCAGGTTGAGCATGGTCGACTTGCCGCAGCCCGAGCGGCCGAGGATCGTGACGAACGTGCCCTGCTCAATCGTCAGGTTGAAGTCACGCAGCGCCACCGTTGCCACGTCGTCTCGCTGAAATTCTTTCGTTAGGCCTTCGACCTCGAGGATGGCAGGCACTACGCACGCTCCTTGAACTCGGCTGGGGCGTCGGACAGCGGCGCCGCCTTGGCCAACCAGCGAGAGTTGTGCACGACCATGCGCCGCACCTCATCTTCAGTGAAGCCCTTGCCTAGCAGCAGTTCGGCGACGAGCGGCAAGCCGTCCTCGACCGGCGGGTTGAACGGCTGCCCGAGGTCGGTGCTGATGACCGAATTCTCGGGGCCCGCGCCGCGGATCGCATCGAACCACGTGTCCCACGAGACCTTGCCGGTAAGCGGGGTCGTGTAGCAGCGCTCGAGCAGCGCACCGCTCTCGACGAGCCTGCGCTGATTCTCGACCGGGATGCGCTGCGAAGTGAACTCGGGGTGGGTGATGACGATGCGCCGAACGCCACGGGCCTTCGCCTCCGACACGATGTCTTGCGACTCGCTCCCGTGGAGGTGGCCCGTCGCGAGCGTGAGGTCATGCTTGGCCATGACGTCGAGCACCTGCCCTGCCTCGGGCGTGATGCCACCGGCATCCGACACGACCGGGATCGACGGGCTCGCGATGCCGGCCGCCTTCAGATCCTCCTGCAGCTGCGCCCACATCGGCGGCGTCGCACCCTCGGGCTCCTCAGCGAGGCAGGACTTCTGGTTGTGGCTGTCGACTGTGGGCATCCAGACGAACTGCCCGCCGCCCCGCGCGAGAATCTCGACGGCGACCGGGTTCATGCCGCCCACCGAGGCGTTCAGCGTGATGGCGCCGACCGCATCGACCTCGGGCACGGCGGCACGCACCACGGCGGCGCGCTCGGCAGTCGGCACGTAGTGCGACTTGATGACGAACCCGGCGAGGCCGACCTCGCGAAACCGGCGGGCAAGTTCGAGATCGGTGATGCGCCGCTTCATGACGTCCGGAGCAATGTGCACATGGACGTCGTAGGCGTCGCGCACGAGGTCTCGTGCGTTCGAACCTGGAACTGGAAACTCAGTCATTTCGCTCCTTTGCGAAGGTCGCCACATCGCGACCGGTTTTTCGTTCATCACATTGTTAACAATATTGCTAACACTTGTCAAGACATACGCGATCCCCGGTGATGCGGCGCCCGCTAATCGGCAAAGTACCCCTTCGTTGCCTCGCCCACGCTCTGCAGGTGCATCCGCATAGCGTCGGCCGCGCCCGCCTCGTCGCCGCGCGCGATCGCGTCGATGATGCGGAGGTGCTCAGGCAACGACACGATCGGCCGATTCGCCTTCTGCGCCAGGCGGATTCGGTGGCGCACGTTCTGCGCGCGCAGTCGCCGCACGATCTCTGGCGCCACGCGCATCCGGCTCACATCGAGCACGCACACGTGGAGCCGCTGGTTCTGCACCGAGTAGGCGTCCGGATCTTGCGCCGCGACGGCAGCAACCATCTGCTCGCCAATGTCCTTCAACTCGGCCAGGTCTTCGGGTGTCGCATTGGCCGCAGCACGGGCGGCGCACAGACTCTCAATCGCGCTCCGCAGCTCGACAATCTCGAGCGCCTCCTCGAGCGTGTAACGGCGAACTCGGGCGCCGCGATGCCGCTCCCGATCAATGAGGCCCTCAGCCTCGAGTTGCACGAGCGCCGTGCGCACCTCGGCGCGGGCCGCCCCGAACTCCTGCACAAGATCGGCCTCAACCAGCCGCTGCCCGGGAGCCAGTTCGCCCGTCGAAATTGCCGTGCGGAGGTCGTCCACGACCGCCCGTTCGACGCCCTTAGCGACATGAACCATGATGCTCCGCCCCGTCCGCGTTGATTGTTGTCGATATTGTTAACAATAGTGTACGTTCATCACGAGCCGTTTCAAGGAAGAGACAAATCGCAATGATGCATGTAGCAATTCTTGGCCTTGGCGAGGCTGGCCGACTCTACGCTGAAGGCTTCGCCAATCTGGGCGTGCCCGTCGTTGGCCACGACCCCTACCAAGCTCACCAGATTCCGGGCGTCGAGCGCGCCGACTCACCGGGTGCCGCGTTGAAATCCGCGGAAATCGTGTTCTCGTTCGTCGGCGCGCGAGCCGCGGAGTCGGTATTCGCGACGGCACTCCCCTATCTCCTGCCCGACGCGCTGTACGCCGACTGCAACACCTCGGCACCCAAACTCAAGGCGGGCATGGAAGCCGAGGCCAGCAGCGCCGGCAAGCAGTTCCTCGACGTCGCGATCATGGCGCCGGTAGACCGCGCGGGCGCCAGGACGCCGCTGCTCGGTTCCGGCACCGGTGCATCCGCCTTCACCGAGTTTGCCTCGATGCTCGAGATTCCCTTCACTGCCGTGCCCGGCGAGGCCGGCGAGGCGGCCCGTCGCAAGCTGCTGCGCAGCGTCTTCATGAAGGGCCTCGCCGCGGTCGTGCTCGAGAGCACCACCGCCGCCGAGGCCGCCGCCCACGGCGATTGGATGCGCGCACAGATCATCGACGAGCTCGCGGGCGACTCGGCGAGCCTGCTCGACCGCCTCATCGTCGGCTCGCACCAGCACGCCGAACGCCGCGCCCACGAGACCCGCGACGCGGCCGCGTTTCTCGACACGCTCGGTACGCCAACTTGGACCACAAATGCAAGCACGGCCTGGCTTGACCACCTCGCCGCGAACCCCACAACGGAGGAATAACCCATGGAATCACGACGGATGCTCGTTGTCGGCGCGCACAGTGCCGACTTTGTTTGGCGCGCGGCTGGCGCGATTGCGAAACACACGGCGGCGGGCGGGGAGGCGCGCGTCGTCTCGCTCTCGTACGGCGAGCGGGGTGAGTCAGGTGAGCTCTGGAAGGTGCCCGGGCAGACGGTCGAGAACGTGAAGAAGCACCGGCACGCCGAGGCGACCGAAGCGGCTGAAGCGGTGGGCGCATCCTTCGAATCGCTCGATCTCGGCGACTACCCGCTCGAGGTCGATGCCGTCGGCGTCACTGCACTGGCCGAGATCATGCGCGATTACAAGCCGCACGTGGTGCTCACCCACGCCGACAAGGATCCGTTCAACCCCGACCACCCCGTCGCCTACACCGTGGTCGCGAAGGCGCGACTCCTCACCGCGGGCGCGGTCGTCGATGCCGGCTTCCGCACCGCACCGCCGAGCGAGTTCCTCGCGTTCGAGCCGCACCAGCCCGAACTCTGCGGCTTCACTCCCAGCGTGTTCGTCGACATCACCGAGGTGTTTGAGCAGAAGAAGACCGCGATGAGCGCCATGAAGGCGCAGTCCTACCTGCAGCAGTACTACGCCGAGCGGGCCGACCACCGAGGCAACCACGCGCGCAAGGTCACCGGCAACAAGGAGATCCGTCAGGCCGAGGCGTTCATGCGCTTCGTGCCGAACGTCGTCGGCGCACTGTAGCGACGCATCCGGCAAAAACTCCCGGTCTTTGGTTGGGGCGCGTGGCCGCGAATCCCAACCGAAGACCGGGAGTTTTCGTCTCGCGAACTCGCGAAGCAGCTACCCACCAATCCCGAGCACCCCGGCGACGAGATTAATCGCCACCGCGAGAATCACCATGCCGAACAGGAATGACACCGCCGCGTGCCGCAACAGAATCTTGCGGATGCGCGTGTCGTTGAGCTCGGGGTCGGTCGAGCCGTAGGTCATGCCGACGGCGTAGCTGAGGTACAGAAAGTCGGCGAAGCACGGCGGCGACTTCGAGTGAAAGTCGATGCCACCGTTGTCGTCGCGGTAGTACTCGTACGCATAGTGCACGGCATAGGTCTGGTGAATGCACGCCCACGCACCGAAGACGCCGACGAGCGTGAGCACCGCCCCGAGCGCCGTGTTGCCGCTCTGCTGCACGATGAGCACGCTCACCACCGCGAGCGCGGCGACGATCGCGACGAGCACCTCGTCAAAGATCGGGCTGAGATCCTCACGACCGACGTTGCGTTCGGTCGCCGCCGCATCCATCGGCCAGAGCGTCAGCATCGACAGCGTGACGAACACGAGTTCGCCCACGCTGATGCCGAGCAGGGCCGCAACGTAGCCGTCGAGCCAAATGCCGGCGAGCAGCGCCGCGGCCACGCCGAGCACCGTCGCCGCCACGAGCTGCGCCCACGTCGGCCGCAGTAGCCGCGGCGTGTAGCCGGTCTCGCTCCCCGTCATGTCATCAACCTAGCGGCGCGCTGCACCGCAGGGCGTGCGCGCGGCACCGTGTCGCGCGCGGCAGGCCAAGCGCGCCGCTGCCGCATCGTCTCAGTGGCCGAATGCCTCCGCGAGCCACCACGACCCGCCGTCCGACGCGATCCGCGCGTCGATGACGATCGGCCCGTCGCCCGACTCGAGCCACGCGCGCACCGGCTCAAGGTCGTCAACCGACCGCACCGTGACACCGACGGCCCCGAAGCCGCGCGCGATCGACGCGATGTCGACGCGCGGAAAGGTGACCGTGCCGAAGTCGGGCGGCACCGCATCCCCGCCGAAGTGGTGCACCTCGGCGCCGTACGCGTCGTCGTTGTAGGCGATGACGACGAGGGGCAGCCCGAGCCGCACCGCGGTCTCGAGCTCGGCGATCGACATGAGCAGCCCGCCGTCGCCGACGCCGAGCACCGGCAGCCGCTCGGGCTGCGCGAGCGCCGCGCCGATCGCCGTCGCGAGCCCGAGCCCGATCGACTGAAACGCCTGCGTGAAACAGAAGCCGTACTCGTCGGGCACCCGCAGGTAGCTCGAGGGGTACCCCATGAAGTTGCCCGAGTCGATCGACACGACGCGCTCGGCGGGCAGAATGCGGTCGAGCGCGTCGGTGAGGATGCGCGGGTCGATGCGCCGCTCGCCATCGTCGCCGATGACCGAAAGATCCCCGGGCACGTGCACGTCGGTAAGCCCGGGCTCGCCGTGCGGCACGTCGTTCCAGCGCGCCTCGGCGGCGATGGCCTCGGCAACCTCGGCCGTGCGATACCGCTCCCCCGCGCCCGAGCGCGCGAGTTCGTCGGCGACTGCGCGGGCCGTGAGCGCCGCATCCCCCACCACGCCGAGGTCGATCGGCCGCTGCGCCCCGAGCGCGAGTGGCTCGAGATCAACTTGCGCGACGCGGGTGTCGTCGCCGATGAGTCGGCCGTGGCGCATCGTCCACATGTTCAGGGCACAGCCGAACGACACGATGAGGTCGGCATCGGCAATGAGCTCAGCGGCAAGCGGCGACGAGAAGCCGCCCGAGATGCCGAGCGAGAACTCGTCGCCCTCGAACAGCCCGTTCGCGACGGCCGAGGTGGCGAGCAGCGCACCCGCGACGCGCCCGAGCTCACGCAGCTCGCGGCCGGCGCCCCGGGCGCCGCGCCCGGCGACGAACACGGGCCGCTCGGCCTGTCGAATCAGGTCGGCGAGCGCGCGCACCGAGGCATCGGATGCGCGGGGCGGCACGGGCCGCGGCGGCGCGGCAAGCGTCTCGAGCGCACGGATGCTCGCCTCGGGCGCCGGCGCATCCTGCACGTTGATCGGCAGGTTGAGCACGACGGTGCGGCGCTCGTCGCGCGCGAGCCGAAACGCGTGCACGACGTCGCCGAGCGCGCTCGCCGGTGAGTTGACGCGCTGCGGGCTCGCAAGCACGGCCGTGGCGAGGCCCGACTGGTCGATCGAGAAGTTCGTCGGCACGGGCGCAGGCGCCGACTCGGCCGCGAGCACGACGACGGGCGTGCGGCTCTTTGCCGCCTCGCCGATGCCGGTCATCGCATTCGTGAGCCCGCAGCCCTGGTGGAGCGACACGAGCGCGACGGTGTCGCTCATGCGCGCGTACGCGTCGGCCATCGTGGCCGCGCCGCCCTCGTGCCGCGTCGCGGTGAACTCGACGCCAGCACCGCGCAGCGCGTTCGTCACCGTGAAGTTGCCCGAGCCGACGACGCCGAAGCAGTGCCGGGCGCCGAGCTTCGCGAGCGCGCGACCGACGAGCTCGGCGACGGTGAGGCCGCTCATGCCTGGGTTTCGACGAGCGCGAAGACGCGGCTCGGGCTGCCGGTCCCGCCGACGATCGGCAGCGGCGCGACGACGAGCACGGCGCCGCGGGCCGGCAGTTCGGCGAGGCGCTGCAGCGAGGTGATGCCGTACTTGTCGGCGCCGAGCAGGTGGTAGTGCATCGGGAACGGCGGGTCGAGTTCGGCGCCGCGGCCCCAGTCGATGCCGACGGTTTCGACGCCAACGCCCGAGATCTCGGGGCGCGCGGCGAGCCATGCGGCAAGCTCGGCGGTCGCGCCGGGCGTGTGCGAGCCGGTCTCGTCGGCGTTGAGGAACGCCTCCTGGCTGTCGGAGTACTGATCCCAGCCGGTGCGCAGCAGTAGCCAGGTGTTCGGCTCGAACGCGCCGTGCTCGGCCTCCCAGCGCTCGACGTGCACGACGTCGATGAGGAAGTCGGCGTCAGCTGCCGCCTCGGCCGAGAAGTCGAGCACCACCGCGGGGCCGACGAGGCGCTCGGGCGGCAGCTGCGACACGTCGTGCCCCTCGCGGCCGCTCACCCAGTGCACGGGCGCGTCGATGTGGGTGCCGATGTGCTCACCCGTGTGGATGTTCGCGTGCTTCCAGAATGGCCCGGGCTCGTTGTATTCGCTCACGGTTTCGAGCGAGAAGTCGATGAGGTTCGCGAACGGCTCGGGCAGGCGCAGCGTCGGCGTCGAGGCCTCGAGGCGGTTTGTGAGGTCAACGATGCGAACGGAGCCGCTCGCGAGGGCGGCAACGAGGTCGGGCAGCAGCGCCATGGGGAGTCCTCTTCCTTGGGGAACCTGGGGCCGCCGAGTGCGCGCCCCACACCTGCCAGGCTAATCGAGCGCGGCTACGCTGGTGGGTGTGCTTGCCAACGACACTCGCTGCCCGTGCGGAACCGGTCTGACCTACGGCGAATGCTGCGGCCGATTCCACGCCGGCCAGCCCGCCCCGAGCGCCGAGGCCCTCATGCGCTCGCGCTTCACCGCCTTCGTCACCGGCGACGCCGACTATCTGCGCTCGACCTGGCATCCGAGCCGCCGCCCCGAACGACTCGACCTCGACAGCGACCTCGTGTGGCAGCGCCTCGAGGTGCTCGGCACCACGGGCACGCCGTTCGACGCGACCGCGACGGTCGAGTTCATCGCGCACTTCAGGGATGCGGATGAGCGCGGCACGCTGCACGAAAACAGCGAGTTTGTGCGCGAGCAGGGCCGCTGGTTCTACGTGCGCGCGCTGTCGTAGCGCCGCCGCCCGACCGGCCTAGCGGTACACGGGCCAGGCGGAGCCCGCGACGAATGCACCCACTACCGCGAGCACCGTCAGCGCGATCACCCAGACGTCGAGCTGCCGAATCTGCAGCTTGTCCATGCGGATCTGGCGCCCTCGCGCATCCGAGCCGGCCCGAGTGAAGCCGCGGGTCTCGAGCGCCTCCACCGTGGTGCGCACCGACTTCGCGGTGTTGAGGAAGATCGGGTAGAACGACAGCACTGCGAGCTGCGCCCACTGTGCGCCCACTCGCCAGGCGAGGAACCCGCGCTTCTCGGGCGGCGCCGTGCGCAGCCGGTACCCCTCGAACACCGTGCTGAACTCCTCGATAAGAATCGGGAGCATGCGGTAGCCATAGCTGACACCGAACGCGAGCATCTGCGGCGCGCGGAACGCGAGCAGCGCATCCGAGAGCTTCTCCGGGTCGAGCGACACGAACGCCGCCATGCTCGCGAGCGAAACGACCCCGAGCTTGAGGTGCAGCGCGGCGAGCGCGATGAGCGTCTCGAGATTGCCGCCGAACAGCCACGCGGCGACCGCCATATAGATGACCTCGGCGCCGAGCCCGAGCACGAACAACCCGAGAATGAGCGGCCCGACGCGCGCGAGGAAGATCGAGACGGCGCCGATGACGAAGAGCCCTGCGAGCACTGTGATGTTGTGGGTAAACCAGGGCACGAGCGCGAGCAGGATGTACCAGATCACCACCGCGCGCGGGTCCATCGCCGCGAACAGGCCGCCGCGGGTCGCATACGCGGTGCGAATGAGTTCGAGCTTGACCCACTCGACCGACAGGACGTCGTGGTGTGCGCGTGCCATCAGTGCGTCTCCTCCAAGTTGTTGAGCGGTGCGCCGACGGCGGCGACGAGTTCGCCCACCGAGAGCGGCACCGGGTCGAGCCCGAGTTCGCGCCCGAGCACCGAAATCTGCGGCGGTCGCAGCCGCACCTGGTCGAGCAGCGCGGCGTCGGTGAACAGCTCGCGCGGCGTCACGTCGGCGAGGATGCGCCCGCCCTCGAGCACGAGCACGCGATTCGCCCACTCGGCGACGAGCTGCATGTCGTGGGTGGCCACGACGGTGCACTCGATCGTGTCGGCAAGCTCGGCGAGCATCGTCGTCACGTCGTCGCGGCTCTGCGTGTCGAGGCTCGAGGTGGGTTCGTCGAGCAGCAGCAGCTTCGGCCGCATCGCGAGACCGATCGCGAGCGTCGCCCGGCGCTGCTGGCCGCCCGAGAGGGTGCGGCCGTCGCGTTCGGCGATCGGCGTGAGCGCCACCCGCTCGAGCACGCGCTGCACGATCTGATCGGTGTCGGCCACCTTCCGCGAGCGCGGGAACAGCGCGACGTCGTCGCGCACCGAGCCCTTGAGAAACATGAGCTGCGGATGCTGGTAGAGGTAGGCCGCGGTGTCGGCCATCTTCCGCGCCGAGACCGATCGCGTGCTCTTGCCATCGACGACGACCTCGCCCTCGCGGGCGACGATGATGCCGGCGAGGAGCTTGAGCAGCGTCGACTTGCCCGCGCCGTTGCCGCCGACGAGCGCGATGCGCTCGCCGCTGCGCAGCGTCGTGTCGAGCCCCTGCAGCACGGGCGTGATGTTGCCGCCAACGCTCTTGTAGCCGTGCGTCACGTTCTCGACCTGGGCCACGATCGGGGCGGCGTCACTGGCCGCGGCCTCCTCGGCCAGACCAGGATGCGCGCCAAGCAGCTCCGCGGCCTCGGCACGGTCCTCGACCACCGCATCCGTGCGAACAGGATGCGCGCCCAGCAACTCCGCAGCCTCGGCCGGGGTGCGCGGCGCGGCATCCAAGCCGAGCGCGCGCACCGCCTGCACCGCCTGCGGGGCCGGGATGCCGTGCTGCTCGAGCTCATCCGTGCGGCGCAGCGCATCCTCGATCGGCAGGTACCAGACCGGGCTGCCCTGCGCCATCAGCACGACCGACTTCGCGTACTTCGCGACGAACTCGGCGTGGTGCTCGATCGTGATCACCGTGACGCCGTGCTCGCGGTTGAGCTCGGCGAGGCGCTCATAGATCTCCTCGGCGCGCGCGGGGTCGAGCTCGGCCACGGGCTCGTCGACGATGATCACCTCGGGCCGCAGCGCAAGCGCCCCCGCGAGCGCGGTGAGGTGCGCCTGGCCGCCCGAGAGCTGCCAGATATAGCGGTCGTCGAGGTGCGCGATGCCGAGGCTGTCGAGCGCCGCATCCGTGTCTTCGACGTGCGAGTCGCGACCGAAGTTGATCGGGCCGAACGCGACGTCGTCGCGCACCGTTGGTCGCACGAGCTGGTTCTGGAAGTCCTGGTAGACGTAGCCGACGCGGGTTGAGAGCTCGGCGACGCTCGAGGTGTACGTGTCGACCCCATCCACCGTCACCGAGCCGGCAAAGTCGCCCGACCAGTAGTGCGGAATCAGACCGTTGATGCTCTTGCAGAGCGTGGTCTTGGCCGCTCCGTTGCCCCCGACCACGGCAACAAAGTCGCCGCGTTCGATGGTGAGGTTGACGTTGCGCAGCACGTCGGCCTCGGCGCCGGGATACCGGAAGGACAGGTTCTCGATGACGATGATGGGGTCGGCCACAATTAGCGCTTTCGGTTCTTCTGGGTGCGGCGGAACAGCAGGATCGCGACGACGAGCATGACGACGATGACGCCGACGCTCACCCAGAGGAAGCCTGGGCCGTACTGGTCGAGCAGCTCGGTGTCGACGGCGCCGAACGAGAGGTCCCACGCCTCGAGGAAGGCGAAGAAGAACGAGGCGATCGAGAGCAGCAGGGCGACGACGACGAACCAGCCGACGTGCTGCACCGAGCCGGGGGCACGCTCGCCGGGAACGCGCGGGCGCAGGCCGAGCAGCGGCTCGATCTTGCCGTAGAGGGCCGGGATGAGCCACATGGCGGGAATGGCTCCGAAGAGGATGCCGCTGATGAGCACGTCGACGCCGAGGCCGATGCCCTCGATCGCGAGGATCGATTGCGGGAGGCCCTCGACGTACTCGGCGTCTTCGAGGCCGATCCAGACCTTCGAGAGGTCGACGATGGCCGAGAGCACCTTGTCGATGAGCACGACGGTGATCGCGCCGATCCAGATCTGCACGCGCGAGTTCGCGTTGCGAATCAGCATGCCGCCGACGTAGAGGGCGAGGAACATCTGCAGGAAGCCCTCGACCTCGGCGAGGCCCGAGAAGTCGCCCATGAGCAGGTCGGTGAAGACGATCTCGCCGAGCGGTGCGCCGAGCGCGGCCCAGAACGGGTTGAACAGCGCCACCATGGTGAGCGGCACGAAGATGAAGCTGCTGACCGAGACGTCGATCGGGCCGATCGAGACGTCGGGGATCACCTCAAGGATGATGTTCGCCAGGCCGTTGAGGGCCATCGCGAGCACGAACACCATGAGCTTCTGCGGCATGGTCATCTCGCCGCCGGGGGCACCGCTGCCACGCAGGGCGCCGGCGCGGCGGTAGTCGGCGGGCTCGGCGGTCGAAGTCGTGGTGGGTTGTCGGGTGTCAGTCACGGGGGTGCTCCTTGTGTCGGGGTTCACGCAGCGTCGGCTTGTTGGCGGGGTGGGGTTACGACACCGCGGCGTCGACGACGTCGCGGCTCGGGGTCATCAGGTCAATGAGGTCGGTGGCGGAGTCGATGGCGTCGGTGGCGATGCCCTCGGCGACGGCGGCGTTGATCTCGGCGTCGCCGGTCGACCCACCGCGCACGAGCACGCGCCGGGCGATGCCCGCGGCACGCGAGCCGGCCGCGTCGTTGCGCGGCTTGTCGCCGAGGAACCAGGTGCGGGCCGGGTCGGCGTCGGCGACGAGGAGCGCCTCGCGCACGATGCGCGCATCCGGCTTGCGGAACCCGATTTCGTCGGAGCACACGTAGGCGGCGATGAGGTGGTCGATGCCCTGGGCGGCGCATTCGGCGCGCACGGCCCGGCCGTTGATGGTGTTCGAGACGACGACAGCGGGGATGCCCTCGCGCTCGGCGTGCTCGAGGAGCTCGCGGATGCCGGGCCGCGGCGTGCGCTTGCTCTTCGCGGTGCCGAAGCGGAACATCAGGTCGTGTGCCTCGGCCTCGAGCAGCGCCCGGGCCCGCGGGCTGAGGTCGGCGCCGACGAGGTCGCGCCAGAAGCGCGCGGCGCCGATCTCGTGGCAGCCGTCGGGGCGCTCGCGCTCGGTCACCTTGAACTCGCGGTAGCGGTCGATGCCCGCCGAGATGAGCGCCCGGGCGCGGATGCGGTCAACCGGCTCGTCCTCGGCGTCGAGCAGCGCCGCGAGCGAGTCGCAGAACGCATCAAGGAGCGCGCCGTCGGGCTGCGAGGTCGAGATGACCCCGCCGTGGTCGAGCAGCAGTGCCGCTTGCCGGCCCGCGTGGGTTGCGTCACCTTCAGCGGGCAGCGCCGTCGCTGGCCTCGGTTCGGCGGCCGCCCGCAGCGTTTCGAGCAGCCCCTCGGGGGTCGGGAACACCGCATCCGCTACCTCGGCCACGCCGAACGGCGGCTGGTCGGTGTGCTTGCTCACCGTGAGCACCACCGCGCCGACGCCCGCGCGGCGGCCGGCCACGACATCCCGGTCTTGCGTGTCGCCGACGTACCAGGCGTCGGCGGGCGAGACGCCGAGCGCCGCCGACGCGAGCTCGATCATGCGCGGGTGCGGCTTACGCATCCCCACCTCGTCGCTGTAGACCTGCACCTGGAACTGCGAGGCGAGCCCGTGCTTCGCGAGCAGGCGGCGGTGGCTGCGGCCCGAGTGCGCGTTGCTCACGATGCCGAGCGGAATGCCGCGGCGCTCGGCCTCGGCGAGCAGTTCGGGGATGCCCGGGCGCACGACATGGTCGGAGATCGTCGTGTTCTGCTCCTCGAGCAGCGCGCTCGCCTCGGCGACGAGCAGGGCACGGATGGGCGCGGGCAGCTCGGCCGCGAGGAAGTCGCCGACGACCTCGCGATGCGTCATCTCGCGCGGCTCGAGGCGGCGGCTCGACGCGTGCTTCCAGTGGCGCAGCGCGGTGAGCCCCGAGTCGAGCGAGGTGCGCACCTCGGCCTGCTCGATGCGGTGCCCGGCCCGCGCGGCACGCGCCACGATCGACGCGGCCAGCTCGTCTCGACCGGTGGGGCGCTTCACCGTTTCGAAGATGACGCCGCCGAAGTCGAGCAGGAGGGCGCGGGGCGCGTGATGCAGTGGGGATGCGGTGGTCGGCACGAGTGGGTCTCTTTCTGTCGCGTTCGCAAGGACCGTACGAAGGGCCCGTGTACGGCTTGGCACTGCCATGTGAACGGTTGTGGAACGCTCCAATTGGAAATCCTTGGAACGCTCCAACGCTGCTAAAACGGAGCCATGGGAGCAAAGAGCCACCGCGCGCCGACCCTCAACGACGTCGCCGCCGAGGCGGGCGTATCGAAGTCGCTCGTGTCGCTCGCCGTGCGCGGCGACGCGGGCGTGCGGCCCGAGACGCGCACGCGCATTCTCGACGTCGCCGACCGGCTCGGGTACCACTCGAACCCGTGGGCGCGCTCGCTCGTGCGCGGCCGCAGCCAGATGATCGGCGTGCTACTCGACGACCTGCGCAGCGGCTACCACACCGACGTCGTGCACGGCATCGAAGACGAGGCCGAGACGAACGGCATGTCAGTTGTCATGGCCGATGCCCGCCGCGACCCGGCGCTGCTGCGCACCCGCCTCGAGCGGATGATCGGGCTCGGCCTCGACGGCGTCGTGATCGTCTCGGGTCGGGCCGACAGCGCGACGATCGGCGACTTCGCGCGCCGGGTGCCGCTCGTCGTCGTGGGCCGCCCCGCCGAACTCTCGCCCGGCATCGGCCAGGTGTCGAACGACGACCGCGCCGGCATGCGCCTCGCGGTGCACCACCTCGCGGCCCTCGGGCACCGCCGCATCGTGCACCTGCCCGGCTCGCCGCGCCCGGCGGCCGTCGCCAGGCGCGAGGCCTACCTTGAGGCGATGCACGAACTCGGATTGGAGGACGAGGCGAACGTTGTGCCGGGCATCGAGACGCTGCTCGGCACGCTCGCGCCGGGGTCCGCCGACGCCCCGACGGCGGTGTGCTGCGCCACCGACCGCATTGCCGTCGAACTCATCGGTGAGCTCACCGACGTCGGCGTCGAGGTGCCCAGCCGCCTCAGCATCGTCGGCTACGACAACATCGACTTCGCGGCCCGGATGCGGCCGACGCTCACGAGCGTCGACCAGCCGCGCCGCTTGATGGGGTCGCTCGCCCTGCGGCAGCTCGCCGACATGCTCGCTGGGGCGGATGCGCGGCACGAGATCGCGACGCCGACCCTCGCGATCCGCCGCTCAACCGCTGCACCGGAGCGCTGACATGACGCAGCGGGATGTGGTGCTTGAGGCACCGGGCCGGGTCGCTCGCGTAGCCCCGCCGCCCCACCGACATGCCCGACGCCGCGCGCGTCGGTAGGGTGTGCCACACTCTCGGGGTGACAACTAGGCGCGCATCGTGACTGGGCAGGAGCTGCTCGGGTGGCTGCCGACCGTCGCCGCGATCGTGCTGCTCGCCGGCATCGCGTTTGGCGGGCTCGCGGCGTTCCGCATCCCGGCGCCGCACGAGGTCATCGTCGCCGTCGCCCGTGCCGCCCTGCAGCTCGCGGCACTGAGCCTCGTGCTGTCGGGCGTCATCACGCATCCGCTCTGGGTTGGCCTCGGGCTCGTCGTGATGTTCGCGGCGGCGGTGTTCACGTCGGCGCGGCGCACCCGCGGCATGGGCGTCCCGATTGCTCTGCTCGCGAGTTCGATGGCGCTCGGCCCGTGTGTCGCGATGGCGATCGTGTTCGGCACCGGCGCGCTCGCCTTTGAGCCGCGGTACCTGCTCGCGGTCGGCGGCATCGTCGTCGGCAACACCATGACGATCGCGACGCTGACGCTGCGGCTGCTCGACGCGGGTGCGCGCGATCACTGGGACGAGATCGAGGGCTGGCTCGCCCTCGGCGCGACGCCGCGGCAGGCCTTCGCGCCGATCGCGCGGCCGGCGGTGCGCAACGCGCTCATGCCGTCGATCGACCAGACTCGCACGACCGGGCTCGTCGTGCTGCCGGGCGCCTTCGTCGGCGCGGTGTTCGCGGGCGCCTCGCCGATCGAGGCCGGTACGTTCCAGCTCATCGTGCTCGCGAGCATCCTCGCCTCGGGGGTCATCACCGCGACGCTGCTCGCGTTCCGCCAGCCCCAACTGCGCAAACCGCCGCCGCTCGTCGCCGCGGCCTAGGTGGAACTCCTTGCCGCACTGTGAACGTCTGCGGTCCGCAACGATCTCCGGGCAGGAGATGCGCGAAGACGCTCGCAATCTGTGCACGGGTGCCCTCGCGCGCCTTGTGCCACCTCACCGGGCTGTACCCCGAGACGGCACGCCCTGCAACGTCAGGCGAGTACGAGCTCGACGTTGTCGTGGCTCGCGAACACGTCGAGCACGAGGTCGAAGTAGGTCGGCTCGCCCGCGGCGCGCAGCCCCGCGAGGTCGCGGGTGATCTTCTCGGCGTTGAAGGTGCCGGGTCGCGCGAGCTTCGCCTGGTACCAGGATGCGGTGGTGTCGACGCCGAGGGCGGCGCGGCTAAGTTCGTGGTCGCGCCACGTGACGCGGATGCGGTCGTGCCCGACGGCGTCGCCGATACCGCCGTAGAGGAGATCGTCGAGCGCGTCCAGGCTCTCGCCGAGCCGCCAGTCTTCGCTCTGCATGAAGCCGCGGTTGAACTCGTTGTAGAGCGAGGCGATATCGGTGATCACGGTGCCACGCAGTTCGACCTCAAACATGCGTCGATTCTGGCAGACGGCGGTGGCCTCACCCTCGGACAAACCACGAGGCCCGCGCATCCGGGTGGATGCGCGGGCCTTCACCGCTTCTGCGGCGTTACTGCTGAACTACTGAATCGCGACGAACACGGTCTGACCAGCCAACATGAGACTCACCGCGAGGACGCCATCGGCAGGTGCGGGCGCCTCGAATACCTCGTTGCCTGTCGCCGACGCCCCCTCGTACAGGGTGTTCCAGGTCTCGATCTGGTCGGGAACCACCACGCTCGAGTCATACGACTGAATTGTGTTTCCCCCGGCAGTCACATACTCCAGAGTGACCATTGCAGGAGATGAACCCTCGGCGTCATCACCCATGTACGTGACCGTGTAGTTCACGAGGATGTAGACGTTACCCTCAGCGGGCGCATCGTTGTACATGTTCTCCGCGAGCACCGCGTCGGTCGCGTCGAGCGTGACCGAGTTGATATTGACGGTCCAGTCGCCAGCCTCGATCGTAGAGTCGAGCGGGGCCGGGTTCTCACGCGTCCCAACCTCGGCCTCTTCATCCGGGTCTTCTTCTACCACGGCCTCGTCTGCTTCCTCGACTAACGCATCTTGCTCGGCCGAATCAACCTCGGCAGCCTCGCTCGACGTGACACTGCTGTTCTCTTCAACCGCGTCACCAATGGCGTTACCGACGGCCACGAAGAAGACGATGAAGCCGACAATGGTGCCGACGACCGAGATGATGACGGCGCTCACCGCCTGCCACTTCACCTTGCCCTTGAGGAAGATGGCGACGAGGCCAAGGATGAACGCGATGGGCAGCAGCACCCAGCCGACGATCAGCGCGCCCGGCATGCAGGCGAAGATGAAGCCGACGATCGCGACGATGAACGCGGCGATGCCGAGCCCGTTCGTGCGCTTCGGCTGCTCGCCCATCGGCGGCTGCCCAGACGCCTGCTGCGGCGCGGGAGGGTAGAGCTGCTGGGGCGGGTTCTGGAAGTTTGACACGGTTACTCCATAAGTAGCGAGGCAGGTTTCGACGCACGTCGTGCCTCACTCCGGAAGTTATGTCGAGCCTCCGACATGACTTCGATGCGCCTGCATCTCCCCCGGCCCGTGGCGCAAAGAACCGCGCGGCGGTGGCGCACTCGCCACCGC
>NZ_JASCYH010000003.1:0-138365 GCF_030011715.1 Gulosibacter sediminis
GTCGCGCGCAGGAGCAGCAGCGGGCCGTGCTGCTGCTCGCGCGCGACGGCGAGCAGGTTCGCGAGTTGGGCGGCGGCACGGTCGGCTGTGCCCGAAAAGTCCCAGTCGACGGGGCGGGGCTCGAGCGCGTCCCAGTCGAGCTCGACCTGCGCAACGCTCGGATGCGACAGCAGGGTGCGCACGCGGCCCCGCACGGCCGCGGCGCCGCGTTCGCCGAGCACCGGGTCGGCGAGCGGCCGCACTCGCACGTCGGCGTTGCGCTCGCGAGCGCGGTCGAGTGCCTTGTTCAGCGGCTCTGCGCCAGCCTCGGTGACGGCGTGCCTGAACAGGCTGCGCGTGGCCCGGCGCACGGCGGGCACGGCGATGAAGGGGATGCCCGGGCCGGCGAAGGCGCCAAGGCGAAACTTGCGGCGCGTGGCCGGGGTGAGCGACGCGGGGATGCGGTTGCCAAGGTCGCTCAGGCCGAAGCCCGAGGCGAGCAGGTCGTCGGGGCGGAGCACGTCGTCGACGAGGCCCCGCAGGAAGGCGGCGCCGCCCTCCTCGTCGAGCGCGCGGTCGAGGTCGCCGCGGTCGTCGAGCTTCTCGCGTCGTCGCGCGCTCGTCTCGGCTTCAAGCTGCCGGTGGAGCTCCTCGCGCCCTCGCGCATCCTCTTGCCACCATCGGCCGAGCAACTCGAGCGCGGGCGGCACGGCTGCGTCGATCGGCACGTTGCCGGGCGTCTGCACCCCCTGGCGCTCGGCCTGGGGCTCGGCGCGGTGCGGCAGCGGCGTGGGCGAGATGACCTCGGCTTGCTCGATCGGCTCGGCGTGCTCGGCGTAGTCCTCCGGCGCATCCTCTTGGCGTTTGCGATGCATCACATCGCGCACGAGATCCGCTCGTTCGACCCGTCGGGCCCGCGCCTGCGACTGTCGCGGATCCCTCCCTTCCGATGCCGGTGGCGTTGTGCCCGGGGCGCCGGGATTACCCGCGTCATCGGGGGGGAGGAGATCTGCCATAGAGGCGAGCTTACTTCGGCTGCTGCAGAATTCCGTCGAAGAACGCGGCCAATTCGGCAGTCGCGTCGAGCGGCAACACCTGGGCAACATACTGGTCGGGGCGCACGACGACGATCGCGCCGTCGCGCGAGATTTCGCGCTCGTCGAAGATGTCGTATCCCCGCCCGGCGTGTACTGGGTCATGAATCCGGCAGGGAACTCGAGGGTCTGCTCGTAGAACTCCTCGAGCTGCCCCGGGTAGTCGAACTCCTCGGGTTTGCGCGCCATCATCGACCACCACTCGCGGTCGAAGTCGATGAGGTTCTGCGCGATCGCCTGCCGTTCATCCGAGTACGAGTGCAGCAGCGAGGCGTCGGCGCGGCCCTCGAGCACGTGCCCGAGCTTCCACGAGATGTTCCAGCCGTCCTGCATCGACACGTTCATGCCCTGACCTGCCTTCGCCGAGTGGATGTGGCAGGCGTCGCCGCAGATGAAGACGTGCGGATTTTTCGTGCCCTCATCGCCGTCGTCGACCTCGTCGAACTTGTCGGTGACGCGATGGCCAGCCGCGTTCCGCATGGACTAAATCGGAACTAGTTCATGTGCTTGCGGCCCCGTAGGTGCGTACAGCCACCAGGACGCTGTCCTGAACCTCGACACTTGCAGCGAAAGACACCCGTGTCGGGCTGGGGTGCGATGCCTCGGGATCGATGTGCGTGGGGAGGTCAGGATGTCGGAGGCGCCATCTAGTTTTCCCCCATGAACAAGAACAGCGACATGATTGCGTGTGCGGCAGAGGCTTTGCGTGGCTTCGAGGCGATATGGAACCTATCTGTGTCCGACTTAATCGCCGTCGAGAACGGTCACCACTTCCATCGGGGGTGGCACATCGGCTGGATGTGGGGAAGTGACGAAGTGGACGGTTGCCACCTCGATTTCCTGAGTGAGCATCGTATGGCAGGGATGAGCGTTGCGCGGATTGCCCCGAATGGCTCGCGGACATGGATCGCCGCGCCCAAGGAAATGCGACGTCTCGGCGCAACACCGGAGGAGGATGACCGGCTGGAAAGCGAGTATCTCGAGCACAACCGACGGGCGTACGCCGATCTGCGTCGGAGGGGACTACTCCCTCCGTTTGGCGCAAATATCGGGAGCCAGGTCATCAATGAGGTCTTGCAGACTGGCGCCGGAGAAGCGCCCCCTCCTCAGAGCACGTCATGACCGCGATCCATGGTGCGACAGAGTCTCAGGAGACGCCTCCGGCCCAGACAACTCAGTGGCGGATGGTCACATCCGTGCCGGCATGCGGTTGGCGAAACGGCCTATTCGGCGGCCGCGTGCCACTCGTTCGGGTACGGCGAACGAGTTGACGGCACGCGCGCGGCCTCGGCCCACTCGAGTACCCAGTCGGGAATGAGCGCGGGCACATCGGCGGCCTCGTGCAGCTGCTCGATCACATCGGCATGGCCAAGCGCGCCGTTCGGGCCGGTGAAGCGGCCGACCACGAACGCCTGCGCGTAGATCTCGCCGTCCTTCACGAAGCGGTGCTCGATATAGAAGTTGCGGTCATCCATGCCGAGGTAGCGCGTGTTGAGGTCGTACTTGTCGCCGAGCGTGAGCGACTTGCGGTAGGTGATGGTCTGGCGCGCGACGACCGCGTTCCAACCGAGTGTCTGGATGCGCTTCCACAACCCTGTGCGCAGCATGAAATCGAGGCGCCCGAGATCCTGAATCGTCAGATATGTGCCATTGTTCATGTGCATTTGCACGTCGAGGTCAATGGGGCGCACCTTCATTTGGATGCGCGAGATGTCACGAACATCGCGGGGGCGGGCCATCTTTGCCTGCAGCCACACGCGGAGCATGCGCCAGAAAAACTTCACGCGCCGAGCCTAGGTGGCTGTGCGCGTGAAGCAATGACGGTTGTCGAGACCCTACAGTCATTAGCGGCCGTCGAGCGGCAGGTTGATCTTGCCGGTCTCGGGGCGACCCTCGTCAACGGCGGGCACGTCCTCCGGCGGTACGTCTTCGCCGAGTTCCTCGCGCTCGAGACGCATGAGCTCGCGAAGGTCGAGCGCGCTCGTCTCGGCGAGTGGCTCGCCCATGACGATCCACTCCATGCCGTCGAGCAGTGATGCGACCGAGCGCTGGCGGGCGACGACGTCGATGCGCAGGCCGAGGGCGCGTGCATCCTTCGCCGTGCGCGGACCTATCGCCGCGAGCAGGAGATCGCTCGGCACCGGCGAGAATTGCTTCTGGACCTGCTCGGCGACCGAGCCCGAGGTGATGAGCACGGCCCGGATGCGGCTGTTGCGAATGTCGTGCTGGATCGACTCGGCCGCGGGCACGCCGACGCTGCGGTAGGCGATGACCGAGTCGACGCTGTGGCCGCGGCGCGCCAGGCCGTTCGAGAACGCCGGTTTCGAGTGCTCGGAGTGGAGCCAGAGCACGCGAATCTTCGGCATGCGCCGACCGCTCTCGCGCCATTCGACGAGCAGGCCCTTCGCCGAATTGTCATGCGTCGGCACGAAGTCGACCTTGTAGCCCGCCGCCGAAAGGGCGGTCGCCGTGGTCTCACCGGCCGCGGCAATGCGGGTGCTCTCGGGCACCCGAGCTTGCAGCGAATGCATGACGTCGACGGTCGTTGCGCTCGTGACCACGAGCCAGTCGTACTCGCCGCGCTCGAGCCGCACGAGCGCATCCATGAGCTTCGGCGAGTCGCCGGGTGCCGGGCTCGCAAAGTTGATCAGGGGTGCGGTGATGGGAAACGCTCCGCGGGCGCGCACGGCTTCGGCCACGTCGTGGCCGAAGGTGCCGCCGCGAGGAACCAGAATCTTCCAACCGCGAAGCGGTCCAAGCGTTCGTTGGCTAGTCATGGCAGCGGGTCATCGGAGAACTTCAAATACCTCAGAGGAGTTGATCCAACGGCCGGTCAGCGGGGTGCCGGCCACGGCGATGGAGTCGCCGAAGGGTTCGGAGGGGTCGCCGAGCAGCCACTGCGGCTCGTCGGCCTCGGCCACAATCGTAAACGCGTCGATGCCGACGCCGACGCGCGAGTGCAGGCTCACGACCGCCGCAGCATCTTCGTCACCGAAGTCGTCGTCTTCGTCGTCATCCTCGGTCTCGTCGACCGCCTCGATCGGTTGGAGGTTCGGTTCGGCGTGACGACCCGAGCCGCCCTCGGTCGTGCCGAACGCGTCGACGAAGCTGATCCACGCGCCCGCCTCGGGCTCGAGCTCGGTGAGCTCGACCGTGAGGTCGGCCGACACGGGAGCGGTCGCAAAGTAGCGGCTGAACACGCGCAGCAGCTGGCGGTACGCCCACTGGAGGTCGTCGGCCACAGGGCCGCGCAGCCAGAGGCACACAGCGGGGTCGGCGAAGCTGCCGAGGGTGAGGTCGTAGATGCCGCGGACCTCGACGCCCTCCACGCGAATCTCGGCGAGCACGCCCTCGAAGTGCTCGAGCGACTTCACGGCCTCGTCGGCCGCAGCAACTTCGGCGTAGTCGCTGTCGGTGTTGATGCCGAACGTGGCGAAGACCGAGTAGGTCACCGGCTCGTCGGTCGTCTCGAGGCCTTCGCCCTCAAACGGTGCTGCTTCGGTCATGCCGACTCCTTTGCTTAGCCCTTGCGGTTCGCGAGCACGATGGCGCCCGCAACGATGCCCACGAGACCGAGCACGGCGCCGCCAAGCAGGCCGTAGACGCGGGTCGGGTTTTCGTCTTTCGCGCGCAGGAACTGCGCCTTGCGGTCGTCGGCCCACTCGCCGACGCGGGCGGGCACGTCGAGCCGGTACTCGAGTGCGTTGAGCGTCTCGGCGAGTTCGCGGCGCAGCTCCTCGCGGCTGCGGCTCGAGGTGTCGTTACTCATACTTGCCCATTCCCTTCAGAGCGTTGAGGTCTTGCTGAACCGATTTGACCGTGTTCTGCGGCACGACGCCCTGCATGCGCTTGAACAGCATGATGGCGACGAGCGCGGCGATGATCATGATCACGAGCAGCGCGCCCGCGACGATGAGCGCCGACAGCCACGGCGCAAACACCGTGTTCAGGCCGAGAATCGCGGCGGTGATGAGCACCGCCCAGAGCGTGATCGCGAAGAACGCGACAACCGCGAACAGGCCCGCGCCAATGCCGCCCTTAATGGCCTTGCCCTGCAACTCTTGCTTCGCCTCGGCCGCCTCGGCCTTGGCGAGCTCGATGCCGAGCCGCGGCACATCGCCGAGCAGCTTGCCGAGCGGTCGCTTGGACTTCGGGTTGAACTTGCCGAAGCGCATCGGAGCTTCCGTGCTCGGGAAGGGTCCGCGCGCGTCGGACGCGTTCGGTTTGTCGTAGGTACTCACAGGTGCCCCCTTGATTTCGAATCCACGGATGAGGTCGCGGCGACGCCACTAGCGCGAGTTGCGCGTGCCCTTGGCGCGGGTGCCGTCGCCGAAGACGAGGTTGCCGAGACCGGCGCCGATCTGGCCGACGCCCTTGAGCGTGCTCGTGACGAAGCTCGGCACGTAGGTGTCGACGAGGCCAGCAACGTTATCGCGCTGCTTCACAACGGCCTTCGAATTCCAGAGTGCGTCTGCGCGCTCCGAAATCTGCTCGTATCTTTCGCGCCCTGCACGGGTCCCCAGTACGTATCCCGTGGCGATGCCGGCAATGAGTGCGATCTTGGTTGCAGCCTTCATGGTGCGTCCTTCACAGTCGGTGGGTGATCCGGCAAACCACGTTAGTCACCGGATATATCGGTTTCGTGAGAGTGGACCCGCGCTACCAAATCTCAACACGGTCAGCTTCGTCAAGCCAAAGCGCGTCGTCGGGGCCAACCTCGAAGGCGTCGTAGAACGGGGTGAGGTTGCGCACGATCTGGTTGCAGCGGAACTCGGCGGGCGAGTGCGGGTCGACCGCGAGCAACATCTTCATGTATTCGGGGCGACGCTTCTCGCGCCAAGCCTGGGCCCACGACAGGTAGAAGCGCTGGGCGCCCGTGAGCCCGTCGATGACCGGCGACTCGGCCCCGTCGAGGTGGCGCAGGTACGCCTTCCAGGCAATGCCAAGGCCGCCGAGGTCGCCGATGTTCTCACCGATCGTGAGCTCACCGTTGACGGTCTCGCCGTCGAGGCCTGCGGGAGAGAGGGCCGAGTATTGGCCGATGAGCGAGGCCGTGTGTTGCTCGAAGGCCTCGCGGTCGGACTCGGTCCACCAGTCGACGAGCCGGCCGTCGCCGTCGTACTTCGACCCCTGGTCGTCAAAGCCGTGGCCGATCTCGTGGCCGATCACCGCGCCAATGGCGCCGTAGTTCGCCGCCGCATCGCGGTGTTCGTCGAAGAACGGCAGCTGCAGGATTGCCGCGGGGAACACGATCTCGTTCTGGTTCGGCAGGTAGTAGGCATTCACCGTCTGCGGGGTCATGAGCCACAGGTCTCGGTCGACTGCCTTGCCGATGCGCGCGTAGACGCGCTCGGTTTCGACGACCGTCGAGCGGCGCACGTTACCGACGAGGTCGCGGGGCGACACCTCGAGCTGCGAGTAGTCGAGCCACTTCACGGGATAGCCGATTTTTGGCGTGAACTTCGCAAGCTTCTCGAGCGCCTTGCGCTTCGTGTCTTCGCCCATCCACTCGAGCTCGGTGATCGAGTCGCCGTAGGCGGCGAGCAGATCGGCCACGAGCGCATCCATCTTGCTCTTGGCCTCGGGCTTGAAGTGGCGGCGCACGTACTCCTCGCCGACGACCTCGCCGAGCAGACCCTCGACGTGGGCGACGCCGCGCTTCCAGCGGGCGCGCTGCTCGGGCACGCCCTGCAGCGTGGTGCCATAGAACTCGAAGTTCACCGACGAGATCTCGGGCGAGAGCACCGCCGAGTAGCCCAGCGCGATGCGCCAGATGAGCCAGTCGCGCCACGCGTCGAGGCGGTCCTCGGTGAGCAGCGTCGCGACGCCTTCGAAGAAGCTCGGCTCGCTCACGACGAAGCGATCGAGCGCACCCTCGGGCAGCTGCAGCTCCTGCAGCCAACCGCGCATGTCGAGCCCCTCGAACTTCGCGAGGAACTCGTCGAGCGTTGTCGGGTTGTAGGTCTGGTCGGCCTCGCGCGTGCGCACGACGTCCCAGTGGTGCTTCGCGATCTCGGTCTCGAGGTCGAAGATCCGCTGTGCGCGACCCTCGGGGTTCGGCACGTCAACGAGGCGCAGCATCCGGTCGATGTGCGCGACGTAGGCCTCGCGGATCGGCGCGTACTGCTCTTCGCGGTAGTACGACTCGTCGGGCAGGCCAAGGCCGCCCTGCTCGGCGTAGAGGATGTTCGTGTCGGGGTCGCCGACGTCGCCGATGACGTACATCGCGGCGAAGCCGGAAACACCCTGGCGCTCCTGACGGCCGAGCACCCAGAGGAACTCCTCGATCGACGAGACGACGAGCGCCTGCATGATGTCCTGCGTAATCGGTTCGGCGCCGAGGCGGGTCAGCAGCTCCTCGTCCATGAACGCGGCGTAGGCGTCGGCCGCCTTGCGCAGCGGCGTGCCGGGCTCAGCGTCGGCGTGCTCCTCGAGGATCTCGCGCACCGCGACCTCGGCCTCATCGGCGAGTTGGTGGAACGAGCCGTAGCCGCTCTTGTCAGCGGGAATCTCGGTCTCGCGCAGCCAGGCGCCATTGACGTGACGGAACAGGTCGTCCTGCACCCGAACATCCTGGTCAAACGAACCGCTGTCGATGCCCGAGGGCAGCTGCTCGGTGGGCTCCGTTGCATTCTCTGCAGTCATACGCCCAACCCTATGCCAGGCCAGCCGCGACCGAGGTGGGTGCGAATGCTTCCTACAATGGGCGCGATGGCCACACAGCAACTCACGCGCCGGATGCTGGCGCTCGCGATCCCCGCCCTCGGCGCGCTGATCGCGCAGCCGCTGTTCGTCGCGACCGACACCGCAATGGTCGGCCACCTCGGCGAACCGGTGCTCGCGGGCCTCGCCGTCGGCTCGACCGTCGTCACGACGCTCGTCGGGCTCATGGTGTTTCTCGCCTACACGACGACACCGATGGTCGCCCGTCGCCTCGGCGCCGGCGACAAGCCCGGGGCCGTGCGCGCGGGCATCGACGGCATGTGGCTCGGCCTCGGCTGCGGCGTCGTGCTGCTGCTGATCGGCCTGCCGCTTGCATCGCCGATCGTCGCGGGCTTCACGCAGGATGCGCTGGTCGCCGACGCGGCAATGAGCTACCTCACGATCTCGCTCTGGGGCCTACCCGGCATGCTGCTCACGCTCGCCGCGACCGGCCTGCTTCGCGGACTGCAGGACACCCGCACCCCGCTCATCGTCTCGGTCGCCGGCGCCCTTGCGAACGTGCTGCTCAACGCCGTATTCATCTACGGCCTCAACCTCGGCATCGCAGGTTCGGCCCTCGGCACCGTCGTCGCTGAGTGGGGCATGGCGCTCGTCTACGTCGCCATCGCCCGCAAGGCGGCGATCGCACACGGCGTGACCCTGCAGCCTGGCATCGGTGACCCACGCCAGGCGCTCACCGCCTCAGGCCTCATGATTCTGCGCACCGTGACGATGCGCATTGCGCTCATCGTGCTCGTCTGGGCTGGCGGCCAGCTCGGCGTCACCGAGCTCGCGACACTGCAGGTGACGTACACGATCTACAACGTGCTCGTGTTCGTGCTCGACGCGCTTGCGATCGCCGCGCAGGCGATGGTCGGCCACGACCTCGGCGTCGGCGACCGCGACACCGTGCGGCGCGTGACGCGGCTGCTGATCTGGTGGGGCATCGGGCTCGGCCTCGCGCTCGCGGTGCTCGTCGCCGTGACTTCGAGCGTGCTCGGCTACATCTTCACGACCGATGCGCGCGTGCTCGAGCTGCTGCCCGGCGCAATCGCGACGATGGCCGCGACGCTGCCGCTGTGCGGCTTCGTTTTCGCGCTCGACGGCGTACTCATCGGCGCGGGCGACATTGCCTACCTCGCGTGGGTCGGCCTGATCAACCTCGCCGTCTTCGCGGTGTGCGTCTGGCTTGTGCTCACACTCGTACCCGCCGAGAGCGGCCTCTACTGGCTCTGGGCCGCCTACGGCGGTGGCTTCATGCTCTCGCGCGGCGCGACGCTCGCCGTGCGGGTCGCAGGCAGCCGCTGGATCGTGACCGGCGCATCCCGCTAGCCCGGCCGCGCACGCCGAGCAGCTAACCTATCGGGGTGCGTTTGGTGATTGCTCGTTGCTCAGTCGACTATGTCGGTCGGCTCACTGCCCATTTGCCCGAGGCGACGCGTCTGCTGATCCACAAAGCCGACGGCTCGCTGCTCGTGCACAGCGACGGCGGCAGCTACAAGCCCCTCAACTGGATGAGCCCGCCGTGCGTGTTCGCCGAGGTCGAGCCGAGCGATGAGCAGGCGGATGCGGGCATCGCGAAGATCTGGGAGGTCACCCACAAGAAGACGGGAGACAAGCTCCGCGTGCAGCTTTTCGAGATCGTCAGCGACTCCGACCACCACCTCGGCGTCGACCCGGGCCTCACCAAGGACGGCGTCGAGGCCCACCTGCAGGAGCTCCTCGCCGCGCAGATCGAACGGCTCGGTGACGGCCACGAATTCGTGCGCCGCGAGTACATGACCGCGATCGGACCCGTCGACATTCTCGCGCGCGACGAGTCGGGCAAGTCGGTCGCCGTCGAGATCAAGCGCCGAGGCGAAATCGATGGCGTCGAGCAACTCACGCGCTACCTCGAGCTGATGAACCGCGACCCGCTGCTCGCGCCCGTGACCGGCGTGTTTGCGGCGCAGGAGATCAAGCCGCAGGCCCGTACGCTCGCCGAGGACCGCGGCATTCGCTGCGTCGTACTCGACTACGACGACATGCGCGGCACCGACTCGGGCGCTCCGCGGCTGTTCTAGGCTGCCCGCGATGCGATTCTTCTTCGACGCCCGGTACATCCGCACCGACTTTCACGACGGCATCAGCCGCTACACGGCGCAGCTCGGCAGCGCCGTGCACGCGCTCGCCGCCGACGAGGTGACGTTTCTCATTCATGACCGGCGCCAGCTCGAGCACCTGCCCGGGGGTGCCAACTGGCTGCTGTTTCACTCGAACGAGTCGGCGCTCGAGCCGATCGCGGCGCTGAAGCTGAACAAGTACCGGCCCGACGTCGTCTTCTCGCCGCTGCAGACCATCGGCACGACCGGCCGCAAATACAAGGCGATCGTGACGCTGCACGACCTCATCTATTACCGGCACCGCCGCCCGCCGAGCAATCTCAATCTCGCGCTGCGCCTCGGCTGGCGCGCGTACCACCTCACCTACTGGCCGCAGCGGGCCGCACTCAATGGCGCCGATGCCGTTGCGACGGTGTCGGAGGTCTCGAAGCGCGAGATCGTCGGCCATCGCCTCACGAAGCGGCCGGTGCACGTGATTCCGAACGCGCCGAACGACCTGCGCGTGCTGCTGCCCACCGACGCGAGCCCCGCATCCGGCACCGGCCGCAACCTCATCTATATGGGCTCGTTCATGCCGTACAAGAACGTCGAGACGCTCATTCGCGGCATGGAGCTGCTGCCCGACCGCACCCTGCACCTGCTCAGCCGCATCTCGCCCGAGCGGCTCGAAGAGCTCGAGCGCATCGTTGAGCAGACGCCGCTCGCCGACGGCTCCGAGATCGTGTTCCACGGCGGCGTGAGCGATGAGGAGTACGCGGCCCTGCTCGCCGACGACGCGCTGCTCGTCTCCGCATCGCTCGACGAGGGCTACGGCCTGCCGATCGCCGAGGCCCTCGCGCTCGGCGTGCCCGCCGTGGTGAGCGACCTCGAGATCTTTCACGAGGTCGCGGGCGACGGCGCCGCCTACTTCGCGGCGACGAGCCCCGACGAGTTCGCGCAGCAGGTCGAATCACTCAGCACGCCCGAGGGGCGCCAGGCGACATCGGCCGCCGGTCTCGAGCACATTTCGCGGTTCACGTGGGCTGCCTCGGCGCAGCGGCTGCTCGAGCTGGCGCGCGAACTCAAGGGGTAGGGACCGAATCCGAGCGTCTAGATCTCGACACAAGTTGTCATTTTTTAGACGCAGTACATTTGCTGTTGACAGGTGTCGTCGATCTGTGCAGAATTGCTACTGCCCCATGGAGCATTGATGCCATCTCAAACAGAGAGACTCCGATGAAAAAAATCGTCTGGCAATCGTCCTAACAACCGCTGCTCTCACCGTCGCTAGCATTGCTGGCGGCGCGGGAGCCGCAAACGCAACAACTGAGTACCCACAAGGCGGTACTTGGCAATACGGTGTACACGAACCGTCCAGCACAATCTTGGTGTATTCGAACTACCACCACCCGTCCAAGAAGCATCGATCTACAGCATGCAATAAGAACTCGTGTAGTCGTTCCGCCGACAAGGGCGCAAACGTCTGGTCTTATGCGAGCATCACAGCGAGCGGATCCATCTTTGGCGGGAACGGCAACACCGCCTACTATCACGTCTACTAGTTGAGAGCTGCATGGCGGGATGACATTGTTCGTTGCCCGCCATGCAGCCCCTCCCCGTCTAGCAACCGGACCGGAGTTTAATGATCGCCTGGAAGCACTCAAGGGATGCACTGCACGCTATCGCCACTTGTGTCGGGTTGGCGTTAGTTCTGAGCGGCTGTACTGCAACCGCCGAAGAGCCGCATCAAGACCTCGTGGACACCACAGAGAATCTATCAACAGAAGCTCCGGAATTCTCAGGCCCTTGGGCGAGTGAATTCACCGCAGCGTATCAAAAAGCACCGAATGCGCAAGTACGGGAGTATCTCGCTGACGAAGAAATTAGCGAGGCAGAGAAACAGACGTTAACCGAGTCATTCCGCACTTGTCTGGCCGCGCAGGGCGTAACCTTTGACGATTTCAACGAAGATGGTTCCTTCGAATTCACCTTCGAAGAATCGGTCGGCCCTGACAACGCGAACACAATCGCCGACGAGTGCTCTGCCAGCGAGGGTGTCGACACGGCGATAAGCCTCTACTATTCGATCCACGCCAACCCCGAAAACAAAGATCAAAGCGTCGATATCGCAGCATGCATGGTTCGTTCGGGCACAGTGATCTCGACGTACAGTGCGGAGGACTACAAGTCATCGCCCCTCAGCGATTACGTTCTCGGCGACGAGGCGGCGGCGATCGAGGCAGTCCAGATGTGCGAGAGCAATCCGACGGGTGCCTTCGGTGGCTAGGTGGAGCGGCACGAAAGCAGGAGTTGCAATCGCTGTCGCCGTCACCGTGTTCGCGACCGGAGCTGCGGTGGGGCACCTGACCCTGCCAGGCAATGCCCCTGACCAGCTGGCACAGGCGTCAACGATTACCGAGTTTGCAGTAACTACCGAGTCGTTCGACGACGCCCGAACCGTGCAGGTTCGCTTTGATTCAACGGGGAACACCGAAGTGACCCCCGAGACCGCGGGCCGGGTCACTTCAACTTCATGCGTGACCGGGGGCTCGTTCACATCGGGCACGGTCGCCGCAGCGATCGACGGCGTCGAACTGCTCGCGCTCAGCACGACGACTCCGCTCTGGCGATCACTCACGGTAGGCGACACCGGCGACGATGTCGAAGCCCTCCGAACCGAGATGGTGCGCCTCGGCGTAGATGTCGCAAGTACAGGTGCCGTTGATGCCGAGCTCATCAATGCATTCACGTCGCTTCTTGGCAGCAACTCTGCAAATGCAACGACGATTCCGCTCGAGCGCATCTTGTGGTTGCCGTCATCAGAAGCACACATCGTCTCGTGCGATGCGCCGCTAGGCGCCACCGTAGATACTGGCACCCCGCTGGCGACCGTCGCGGGCCTTATCAACGGCATCCAAGTGCTCGATTTCCCGACCGATCTCGTTCCAGGCGAACACGTGCTCGAAGTCGCTGGCATCACTGCGCCAGTCAACGAGTCCGGTGCCGTTACCGACGCGGCTGCTCTGGAAGCCGCGGGCCAATCGTCCCAGTGGCTCTCAGCATCAACCGCGGAGAATCCCGCTGACGCCGCGATCTCGGGGGTTGTTGCGCTCACTGTGCCGGTCTCCGTCGCGGCCGTCGCACCCGCGGCCGTATTCGCGGTAGACGGCACCAGCGCGTGCATTGCGACCGCCGATACCGACATTGCTGTCACGGTCATCGGTTCACGACTCGGCAAGACATATGTTGAGCCCGCTGCTGGGGGCGAGCTGCCGGCAACGGTGACGGCGCCCAGCGACCCACGACGCGACTGCAATCCGCAATGAGCGGAGTGCGCCTGCAAGGCCTCGGCCACCGTTTCTCAACTGAGGGGCCGTGGTTGTTTCGCGATCTCACCGACACATTCGTGCCCGGCGAGCGTTGCGCGGTGACTGGGCCCAGCGGGAGCGGGAAGAGCACGCTCCTCTCCATCATCGCGGGCTGGCTCAAACCCGCCGAGGGTGACGCCGTCCTCGACGACATTGCAAAGGTGCAGTGGGTGTTCCAGAATCCGCACGGGGTCCCCCGCCGAGCTGCGATCGATCACATCGCGCTCCCGCTCCTTGCCGCGGGGCTGACTCCCAAAGAGGCGGATGCGCAGGCCGAAGAGTTGTGTGAACGGGTCGGTCTCGACCACATCATCGACCGACGTCCGTTCTCTCAATTGTCAGGTGGCGAGGGTCAGCGCCTCATGCTCGCGCGCGCCCTCTCAGCTGGCCCCGATCTCTTGCTTGTCGATGAACCAACTGCTCAGCTTGACCGTCGCAATGCGCACACTGTCAACAGGGCCATCGCAGCGATCGGTGACGCGGGTGGCATCGTGCTCGTCGCGACCCACGACGCCGAGACAGCTGCATCCTGCGACCGACAGGTCGACCTCGGAGCCTACGCAGCGGGCGAACGGGTGGGTTCATAATCATGCGGGCCGATGCCATCGTTCGTGAGGCGACAAGAGATGTCTTAACGGGAACGGCGCGAGTCCTTACCCTCGGGCTCGTCTATGTCTGCCTCATCGGCATTCTGCTGCTTCACGAACTCACTTCGGTGATCGACCTTCTCGATGCCGCTGACGACTACCAAGCGCGGGGCGCAAACGTGCACGTCGTGACGGCCGAGGGCCGTATCGACGGGGCGGCCTGCGAAGCACTCAGTGCCGACTTCGGAGTCGATAGCGCCGCAGTCCGCGCGCTTCCCGGTCAGTTGCGCGTCAACATCATGCAGAACGTCCCCCTCAGCCAGTACGCCGCCACCCCCGGTATCGCGGCCGTGCTCGGCGTGACTGCAACCAACGGGGGTCCAACGCCAAGCGGCGCATTTGTTGGCTCCCCAGTCCTCAACGAGTTTGGTGCCACCACCAGACTCGCCACGAACGCCGGTGACATCGATATCGCCGGCGTCTACTCCTATCCCGACGACGGCCGCCGTGAGGGCTACGGTTACGCGGTCATGCTCCCCGAGCCCGTGGGCGAGGTTGCATACGACGAATGCTGGGTCCGCTCGTGGCCCGAACCCGCAAACCTCAACGCCATGCTGAGTTCGGTGGTGCTCCCCGCAGCGACCGCGGACGAGGGCGGCCCCGAGTTCGTGCAGCTCAATCCGTCGCTGGGAAGCAGCTTCGATGGTGCCTCGATGTTTGCCGATCGACTGAGTCGGTTCGACGGGGTCGCTGCCGTCGTGTTTGGCGCCGTCCTCGGGTTCTTCGCTGTACGGGCGCGTCGCCTCGAACTCGCGTCGGCCCGGCATGCGGGGGTGTCGACCAGCGCCCTGCTGCGCATCCAACTACTCCAACACGGGGTCTGGCTGCTGCTCGCCACGGCGGTGCTTATTTCGTTCACGCTCGTGGCGGCCACGACGCATTCAGATTCGTTGGGCTCGCTGCTAGGCCTTGGGCTGCGCGTGATCCTGCTTGGCGTCCCCGGGGCCGTCGCGGGCATCACCATCGCAGTCGTGAGCATCCGCGAACATGCCTTGTTCGCGTTCTTCAAAGAACGGTCGTAGCCGCTGACGCTCAGTGGCGTGAGGCTACCCTGGAGCGCGTGACCACCGACGAATCGATTGAGACCCGCACGGCGCAGCCCGCCGCATCCCTGCCGCCCCGCGCCGTGAGCCTGCCGCACGGCACCGGCATCGCGCCGTTTACGGCCGTGCTGTGGGATCTCGACGGCACGATCAGCGACTCGGCCGCCGGCATCATCGACGCGATGCGCCGCACCTATGACACGCTGCGCATGCCGATTCCCGACGGCGCGACGCTGCGCAGCTACGTCGGCCCTCCGATCATCGACACGTTCCGCGAGCAGGGGCTCGACGACGCGATCGAGATCAACCACGCGCTCGAGACGTACCGCGAGATTTACGACGCGGATGGCCTGCTCGCGTCGCCGCAGTTCCCCGGCGTCGGCGACATCATCCGTGAACTGAACGCCGCTGGCATGCCGCAGTCGACCGCGACGAGCAAGCCCGAAGAGGCGGCGACCCGCGTGCTCGAGGCGTACGGTCTCGCCTCGCAGTTCGACTTCATCACCGGCGCGACCGCCGACGAGTCGCGCTCCGAGAAGGCCGACGTCGTAGCCGAGGCGCTCGCTCGCCTGCGCGGCGCCGGCGTCGACCTTAGCAACGTGCTCATGATCGGCGACCGGTTCTACGACGTCGAGGGCTCGGGCGAGCACGGCGTACCCGCGACCTACGTCACCTGGGGCTACGGCCACCTCGGCGAGGAGGCCGGTGCGGTTGCCGTCGTCACGACGCCGGCCGAGCTGCGCAGCGTGTTGGGACTGCCGCAGTAGGGGGCCGGCGAGTGAGGAGCAGGATGCGCACACAACGACTCCCCCGCCCCGCCGCCTTCACGGTGCTCACGACGCTGCTCGCCGCGATCATCCTGGCGCTGACCCCGACCGCCGCGAGCGCGCAACAGCCCGCAGCCACCGGCGTCAATGACTTCTCGTTTTCGAGTTGGCACACCGAGATCGACGCGACGATCGACCGAGGCGCCTTCGGCGGCGAGGTCGTGCGCTCGAAGTTCACCGAGACCATCACGGCCGAGTTCCCCGATTTCGACCAGAACCGCGGCATCGTGCGCGGGATTCCCGTCGACATGGGCGGGCAGACGATGCGCATCGAGGATGTCTCGGTGACCGATGGCGACGGCAATCCCGTGCCGTACGATACCGAGCAGGAGTTCGGGGCGAACGACCTCGTGCTCGTGATCGGCAACGAGTTCGTGCACGGCTCGACGACCTACGTGATCGAGTACACCCTCGTGAACACGCTCATCGCGTATGACTCTTCGTACCCCCACGTGCTCTACGCCCCAAACCTCACGCCGCCGAATCGGTACCAAGACATCGAGGAGTTCTCGGCGGAGGTGCGCCTCGACTCCGAGATCTGGCAGGCGCTGCGCGAGCAATCCGACTACGACGACTCCCCCGACTACGACGGCCTCGACGCGAACTGCTACATCGGCGCGAGCTTCAAAGATGACTACTGTGACTTTTCGGTCGAATCTGGTGACGGCGTCACGGTCATCACCGTCGATTCGGTGAACCTCGGCGAGGAGGACGTCACGCTCGACCTGCGGCTCGACGCGAGCGAGGTGCAGCTGCCGAACTTCCTCGAGAAGCTCAGCGACACGCAGCGGCTCGCGTTCTGGCTCGTGCTCGGCACGCTCGCCGTGGCGATCGCACTGCTCGTGCTGCTGCAGCGCTCGCGCAGGCCCCGGCCGCTCACGCCGATCATCCCCCGCTACTCGAGCGACATCTCGCCCATTCGAGCGGCCATCGTGCTGCAGGGTGGTCGCCTGCCGGATCAGGGCCCGCCGTTCCGTGCCCACGTGCTCGACGCCGCCGTGCGCGGTGGCGTGCTGCTCGAGGAGTACCGGCCGAAGAATGCCAAGCCAGACTCGAAGCCACTTGTACGAGTGCGCTATGCCGAGCCCACCGAGGAGCTCCCGGGGCAGACCAAGCATTTCCTCCACAATGTGCTGGACATTCGCGAGTCGGGCGACAACGAGTTGCTCGTGAATAACAGCCAGACGCTCGTGAAGCGCTGGCGCCCGTTCGTCAAGGCCGCGGTCAAGCGGGTCGAAACGGATGGGCTCGCCGACGTTTCGGGGCGGGTGCGGCTTTGGAAGCTGCTCGCGTCGATCGCTATCTTGCTCTTCATCGCCGCCGTTGCGTTCGTGATCGGGCAATTCGCGCATGTGAGCGAGGACGTCATGTGGATTCCCCTCTGCTCAACGATCCTCGGCATCGTGGCCGTCATTGCGCTGCTCGTCGTGATCACCCTCAACCCACGCACACTCACCCAGTCGGGACGCGAGGTGCTCACCGAACTCTACGGCGTGCGCGACTACCTGCGCCTCGCCGAGGAAGACCGACTTCGAGCGCTGCAGGGCCCCGACACCGCCGAGCGCATCTCCGGGCCTGGCCCCGACTCAGCGACCGTGCTGCACGTGTACGAGCGGCTGCTGCCATTCGCGGTGCTGTTCAAGATGTCCAAGAAGTGGTCGGAGCTCATCGATCTCAAATACGCCGAAGCGCAAACCTCGCCGTCGTACGTGAGTGGTCACGCCGCGGGCATCATGTGGGCCGACCAGCAACTCCACGGGGTGAGCCCGACTTACTCCGCGCCGAGCGACTCGAGCGGCGGCGGCTACTCAGGCTCGTCGAGCTCGTTCTCGGGCGGCGGCGCGGCCGGCGGCGGTTTCGGCGGAGGTTCAGTCGGCGGGCACTAAATTCGCAGCCATGACTGATCCGAAGTTGACGCGTGAGGTGAGCGCCAGGGTCTCGCGACGCTGGCCGCTCGTCTCGGCCATTACGGCGTTCGTGCTCGTCGCGGTGCTCGCGCTCATCGTTGTCTACCGCGAGGCGAACAAGCCGTTCGGCTTCGAGGTCGAGTGGATGAGCGAGCTCGTCGAGCACCGTGGCGAGCCCTGGACCTGGCTCGCGCTTATTTTCAATAGCGTCGGCGGTGGCGTGCTCGCGATCGCCGTGATTCCCGTCGTGACGATCGTGGGGCTGCTACTGCTTCGGCGGCCGTGGGCGGCGCTCTACTACGCCTCCGCGACAATCCTCGCGACGCTCATCGTGCAGCTCGTGAAGAACATCGTCGGGCGCCCGCGCCCCCTCGACATCCTCGTCGCGGCCGACCCAGGGTCGTTCCCCTCGGGCCACAGTGCGAATGCTGCGGTCATGGCTGCGACGTTCGCGATCATCTTCCCCCGCGTCTGGGTCTGGGTCGCCGGCGCGGTCTACACGGTCGGCATGATGCTCTCGCGTACCTACCTCGGCGCGCACTGGATCTCCGACACCATCGGCGGCCTGCTCATTGCGCTCGGCATCGCGATCATCATCTGGGCTCCGCTCGCGAGCCGGCTGCAGCGCGAGCGCGAGCGACCGCATCCGCCTATCTGGCAACGCGTCTCCAGCGAAACCGCGTAGCCTCTCGTGGTGCCGTTTCATTTCGCGATCCTCGACATCCTTGACCCCGAGACCTTGCTGCCCGCGCTCGGGCCCTGGGTGCTCATCGGCATCGGTATCATCATCTTCATCGAGTCGGGGGTGCTCTTCCCATTCCTGCCCGGCGACTCGCTGATCGTCACCGCGGCGATTCTCGCGACGCAGCTCGGCCTCACGCCGTGGTCGATCGCCATCGTCGCGATTGTCGCCGCCATCGCGGGCGACCAGGTCGGCTACTGGCTCGGCATCCGCTTCGGGCGCCGGTTGTTCAAGCCGGATGCGCGCATCCTGCGTACCGACCACCTCGAGACGGCCGAGCGGTTCTTCGCGAAGTACGGCCCGTTCGCGCTCGTGCTCGGCCGCTTCGTGCCCATCGTGCGCACCTATGTGCCGCTCGCCGCGGGTACTGCGTCGCTGAAGTACCGCCGCTTCGTCATGTGGAACGTGCTCGGCGCCCTGCTCTGGGTGATCAGCCTCACGCTCGTCGGCACGCTGCTCGGCGGCATTCCGTTCGTGCGCGACAACATCGACGTACTCGCGATCGTCATCGTGCTCGTCTCGGTGCTGCCGGTCGTCATCGGCGCGCTCGTGCGCTGGCGCCGCGAGCGTAAGAATGGCCGCGCCGTGGAGCCGATCGTCGCCGACGACGCGAGCCTGCTCGACTAATCGCGAGGGGCCTCGCGCGACTCGAGGCGCTCATCCACCTCGGCCTCAACGCGCGGTCGTCCGCCGACCAGCCAATATCCGGCGCCGACGATCAGTCCGCCGCCGACCAGGTTGCCAAGCCCGACCCAGAGCAGGTTACCGCCGAACAGCGCCCAGCTCGCGTTCGGGTCGCCGAGCAGTAGGCCGATGCCGTAGGTCGTCATGTTCGCGACGACGTGCTCGAAGCCCGAACTGATGAACGCCGTGATTGCGGCGAAGATGAGCAGGATCTTCGCGACCTCGTTCGCGACGCGCGCGGCCATCCAGATCGCGAGGCAGACGAGCAGATTGCAGAGGATGCCACGGGTGAACAACTCGAGCGGACCTTCGGCTGCCTTCGCGGCGAGCAGTTCGGTGAGCATCGAACCGCCGGCGGCGTTCGCGCGCAGCACGCCCGAGGCGACGATGAGCGCTGAGAACGCGAGCGCGCCGAGCAGGTTCGCCGCGAACGTCGCGAGCATGCCGCCGAGCGCGCGCAGGCCCGTGATGCTGCGCATGAGCGCACCCTGGGTGGCGATCATCATGGTTGAGGTGACGAGCTCGCCGCCCGCGAAGACGACGATGGTGAGCGCGATGCCGAACACGACGCCGGCGACGAGCTTCGCGAAGCCGTCGCCCGCCTCGATGAGCGGGCCCGCCGTGCAAACCATGAGCACGATGCCGACGCCGATGTAGGCGCCCGCGAGCATGCCTGAGACGAGAAAGCGGCCGGGCGTGCGCAGCAGCGCCATCTTCGTCGCGGCGGCCTGCGCCTGGGCCTGCAGGGTGTCAGTGATAGCGAGCACGTCGGCGCCTTCTCGAAGTGGTGGTCGCGGCCCTAGTCTTCGTAGTCGGGGGCCGGTTCGACGCCGAGGAACTCCTCGTACGTCGCCGCGCCCGACTCGTGGTAGTCCGCGGCGGCGTCAACGCCGATGAAGCGATAGTGCCACGGTTCGTACTCGTACCCCGTCACGTCGGTCTCGCCATCGGGGTAGCGCAGGATGAAGCCGTACTCGTGCGAGTGCGCGACGAGCCAGTCGCTCGCTTCGGTTTCTCCAAAGCACTCGGTGAGGACGCAGTCGCTCTCGCCGGGCGCCGAGATGTCGGCCGCGAGGCCAGTCTGGTGCTCGCTTGATCCGGGGCGCGCGCTCGTGAGATCGGCGCCCTTCTGCCCGAGGTCTTCGACGTAGCCGTTGTAGAGCTCGGTCTGGAGGTCGTAGTCGCGGTAGCCGCTCGTCATGTCGAGCGTGATGCCGTCGGCGAGCGCGGCTTCGTACATGTCCTTGAATGCCTCGGCCGCGTCCTCGCGCAGCGAGTGATCGTTCATCGACGGGACGTCAAGTTTGGTGAGCTTGATCGTCGGCTTCGGCGCGTAGTCGACGGGGTCGAGCGAATAGTGCTTGTTCACGAGCACCGTGACGCTGCTGCCCGTCGAGATGTCGTAGGGCAAGTCGGTGGTCGGGGCGCCGGGTGCGGCGGATGCGGTGGGCGTGGCCGTCGCGGTCGGGGACTCATTCGCGGTGCCGGACGCGCTCGGCGTCGACGACGCGCTGCTCGAGGGCGTTACCTGGCTGGCCGAACTCGAGTTCGTCGCCTGCACGACCGTGACGACATCGGCGGGCGCGCCCCAGCCGGTCGCCGCCGCGAAGCCGATGCCCACCACCGCGAGCGCCGCGGCACCGGTGATACCGATGACGGCGCGGCGCCGAGCGTAGTTCGGGGTGGTGGTCGACTCGTCAGGGGTGGTCAACGGGTCGGCGGACTCGCTCGGTGAAGACGTCATTCGGCACTTTCTTGTTGGACTCGTGCCAGTTTCGCACGCAGAAGGATCCCCGACGGGGAGTACCCGCCGGGGATCCTACGCACGGATGGCGCGCGCCTAGCCGCGGTCGTCGTCGCCCGGCTCGGGCTCCACGCCGCGCGGACGCCAGAGCACGATCTCATTACGGTTGCGCACGCGCTGGCCGCGGGCGACCGCGATGACCTCGCCGTAGCCCGCCGCGAAGACCCGCTCACGGGAGCGCTTGCGCTGCTCCTCGAGCTCGCCCTCGAGGTCACGCACGCGCCGCTTGAGCTCTTGCACTTCTTCGCGCAGTCGCACGACGTGCGAGATGCCCTCGAGCCCGACACCGGCCTCGCTCAGGGAGCCGATCTCGCGGAGCCTCGCGACGCCGGAGAGCGAGTAGCGGCGTACGCGACCCGCGGTGCGGGCGGGTACGACGAGGCCAAGCCGGTCGTACTGCCGCAACGTCTGCGGGTGCATGCCTGCGAGCTCGGCCGCGACGGCGATTGGGAAGATGGGTGCGTCCTCATCCACTTCGTGGGAATGCATTGCACGCATCGTTGGCATCTCCTTCTCGCTAGCCGCGTGCCGCGCGCATCAGCTCGGCACGGGGGTCTTCGTCACCGCTTGCGGCGACGAAGTCCTCGAGCGCCTTGCGCTGTTCGTTGTTGAGACTCTTGGGCACGGCGATCTCGATGCGCACGATCAAATCGCCGCGGCCGCGCTTGCGGGGCACGCCGCGCTCCTTGACTCGCAGGCGCTTGCCCGACGGCGAGTGCGCGGGCACGCGCACCTTGACGGTCTTGCCGTCGGGCGTCGGCACCTCGATGTTCGCGCCGTTGACGGCCTCGGCAAACGTGACGGGCACCGTGACGATGATGTTGTCGCCGTCGCGCGAGAACACGGGGTGCGGGCGCACCGACACCTCGAGGATGAGGTCACCGGGCTCGCCGCCGTTCGGGCTCGGTGCGCCCTTGCCGCGCAGGCGAATCTTCTGGCCATCCTTGACGCCCGCCGGGATGCGCACGGTAATGACCCGGCCGTCACCGGCCTGCAGGTCGATCGTGTCGCCGCGGAAGGCGGTCATGAAGCTCAGGGTCGTCTGCGCGCGCTGGTCGGCGCCGCGCTGCGGGCCGGCCTGGCGGAAACCTCCGCCAAAGCCGCCTGGTGCACCGGCGCCCTGACCGAACATGGTGAAGAGGTCTTCGTAGGCGCCCGCGCCGCCCTGGGTGCCGCGGTAGGAATACCCGCCGCCGCCGCCCTGGTTGAACAGGCCGCCGAAGAGGTCGTCGAAGCCGGGCTGACCGCTGGGGCCACCCGGGCCCGCCGAGAAGCGGGCACCCGAGCCCATGGCGCGAATCTGGTCGTACTCTTTGCGCGTCGTTTCGTCGCTGAGTACGTCGTACGCCTCGGAGATCTCCTTGAACTTCTCCTCGGCCGCCGTGTCACCCGGGTTGGAATCGGGGTGGTACTTGCGCGCGAGTTTGCGATAGGCCTTCTTCAGGTCGGCCTCGCTGATGTCCTTGTCGACCCCGAGCGTCTTATAAAAGTCTTTCTCGAACCAGTCCTGGCTGGCCATACGCTGCTCCTTTCACGCGAGACGGGATGCGCCTCGCAGCTGGATGGGGAATGCGGGGGTGGTACACCTGCCGCATCCCCATCCGGGGCCACACTCAGGTGTGCAGTTAGTTCGCGGGAACGAAGACCGCGACCTTGGCTGCGCGGATCTCGCGATCGCCGATGCGGTAGCCCACCTCGATGACGTCGGCGATGGTCGCCTCGGTCACCTCGGGGTTCGGCAGCTGCGCGATCGCCTCGTGCTGCTGCGGGTCGAAGGGCTCACCCTTCGCGCCGTAGCGCTCGACGCCGAGTCGCTCGATGGCCGCACGGAGCTTGCTCGCGATCACCTGGAGCGAGCTGCCCTCGGGCAGGTCGCCCGCGGCATCGGCGCGGTCGAGGTCGTCAAGCACCGGCAGCAGCTGCTTGGCCGCCTTCGCGGTCGAGAGCGCTGCGAGCTCCTCCTTCTCGCGCTCGGTGCGGCGGCGGAAGTTCGCGTACTCGGCCTGCACCCGCTTGAGATCGGTGAGGTAGCTGTGCTCCTCCTCGTTGGCGGGCTCGGGATCGGTGTCGCCCTGCGAGTCGCTCGCGGTCGAGGCCTGCATGGCCTCCTCGAGCAACGAGTTCAGGTCGTCCTCGGAGATGGTGGGGAGGTCCTCAGCAGCCTGGTCGCCGGCCGGGGCCGAGTCGGTGCCCGAGGCATCCGACCCGACCTCGGCATCGGCGGCCGAACCCTCCTCGCGAACCTTCCCGGTCTCAGGGTCGATGCGTCGCTTGTCGTTGACGATCGGCTCCTCGCGCTCGTTCTGGTTGTCGTTCGGGTTCTGGTCGCTCATTGCTACTTGTCCTTGTCCTCGTCTTCGTCTTCGACGATCTCGGCGTCAACGATGTCGTCGTCGGCCGCCTGGCCCGCGTCGCCCTCGTTGGGGGCCTGCGGAGCCTCGCCAGCCTCCTGCTGCGAAGCGTAGATCGCTTCGCCGAGCTTGGTCTGCGACTCGTTGAGCTTGTCGAACGCGGTCTTCACTGCGTCGTCGTCGTCACCGGCGAGTGCGGTCTTCAGCGCGTCGACGTCGCCCTGAACCTCGTTCTTGACATCGGCGGGGAGCTTGTCCTCGTTCTCCTTGATGACCTTCTCGACCTGGTAGGCCGTAGTCTCGGCAACGTTGCGCTGCTCAGCAGCCTCGCGACGCTTCTTGTCTTCGGCCTCGTTCTCTTCCGCCTCGCGCACCATGCGGTCGATGTCTTCCTTCGGCAGGCTCGAGCCGCCGGTGATCGTCATCGACTGCTCCTTGCCGGTGCCCTTGTCGGTCGCCGAAACATGCACAATGCCGTTCGCGTCGATGTCGAAGGTGACCTCAACCTGCGGGATTCCGCGGGGTGCCGGCGCGATGCCGGTGAGTTCGAAAGTGCCGAGCGGCTTGTTGTCGCGGGTGAACTCGCGCTCGCCCTGGAACACTTGGATCTGCACCGACGGCTGGTTGTCCTCGGCCGTGGTGAAGGTTTCGCTGCGCTTGGTCGGGATCGCGGTGTTGCGCTCGATGAGCTTCGTCATGATGCCACCCTTGGTCTCGATACCGAGGCTCAGCGGGGTGACGTCGATGAGGAGGACGTCCTTGCGCTCGCCCTTCAGCACACCGGCCTGCAGGGCGGCGCCCATGGCGACGACCTCATCGGGGTTGACGCCCTTGTTCGGCTCCTTGCCGCCGGTGAGCTCCTTGACGAGCTCGGTGACGGCGGGCATGCGGGTCGAACCACCGACGAGCACCACGTGGGCGATGTCGGAAACCTTCACGCCGGCCTCGGCGATGACGTCGTGGAACGGCTTCTTCGTGCGCTCCAGCAGGTCGCTCGTGAGCTCCTGGAACTTCGCACGGCTCAGCGAGACGTCGAGGTTCGCGGGGCCCGCCTCGGTGAGCGAGAGGTACGGGAGCTGAATCGTGGTGTTGCTCGAGTTCGAGAGCTCCTTCTTCGCCTGCTCCGCGGCCTCCTTGAGTCGCTGGAGCGCGATCTTGTCGTTCGCAACGTCGACACCGGTCTGCTTCTTGAACTCCTCGATGAGGTACTCCACGATGCGCTGGTCCCAGTCGTCACCACCGAGACGGTTGTCACCGGCGGTCGCGCGAACCTGAATGGTCGAGAAGTCGTCGTCCTTGCCCACCTCGAGCAGCGACACGTCGAACGTACCGCCACCAAGGTCGAACACGAGGATGAGTTCGTCTTCCTTACCCTTGTCAAGGCCGTATGCGAGCGCCGCGGCGGTGGGCTCATTGATGATGCGAAGCACGTTGAGGCCCGCGATCTCACCGGCCTCCTTCGTGGCCTGACGCTCGGCGTCGTTGAAGTACGCCGGAACGGTGATGACCGCGTCGGTGACGCTGTCACCGAGATAGGTCTCGGCGTCGCGCTTGAGCTTCGACAGGATTCGCGCCGAGATCTCCTGCGGCGTGTAGGTCTTGCCGTTGATCGACTTGGTCCAGTCAGTACCCATGTGGCGCTTCACCGAAGCGATGGTGTTGTCGACATTGGTGACCGCCTGGCGCTTCGCGGTCTCGCCGACGAGGACGTCGCCGTCCTTCGTGAACGCGACCACCGAAGGGGTGGTGCGCATACCCTCGGCGTTGGCGATGACCTGCGGCTCGCCACCCTCGAGGACCGCGACGACGGAGTTGGTCGTACCGAGGTCGATACCTACTGCACGTGACATATGTATGGCTCCTTGCGTGTTGGAACGATTGTCGGGAAGTTGTCTACGGCGGGATTCCGCCGATCGACCAGACCCAGGAACCCCACCAGGGCGACCCTGAGTCGATCTACCTCAAGTTTAGGCTTGAGCCGGATCATGTCAAGTTGAGAAAGCTGAGAGTTGAGTGAACCCGACTCAACTTTTGCCGCATCCCCTTTTCGGTCCTGTCGGCGTAGCATTACGACAAGTCGTAGAAGCCGAATTGGGAGGACAGATGCCGGGAACTCGCACACGCGAGCGTGGTGAGCTTGAGACGCAGATCATGCGCGTGCTCTGGAATTCCGGGGCCCCGATGTCGGCGAAGGATATTCAGGCGCAGTTCGATGCAGCCGCGAGCGACGGCGATCCCGTGCCCGCCTACACGACGCTCGTCACTGTGCTTGGGCGGCTCGAAAAGAAGGGTGCCGTGCAGCGCGAGGCGGCCTCACCGCGCAAGGTGCGTTACACCGCCTCCCGCTCACAGGAAGAGCAGGCGAGCAGCACGATGCTCGCGGCGCTCGATCGCGTCGCCGACCGCGAGGTCGCGCTCATGCAGTTCGCCGGCAACCTCGACCAAGACGACCTCGACCTGCTCCGCCGCGCCCTCGACGGGGCCCGAGCCTAGGGGCACCCCCGGCACCATGATCCCCGGCCTGGTCTCGTTGCTGCTCGCCTCGGCGCTGCTCATCGTGGCGCCGAAGCTGCTCGCACGCGGCACCTGGCAGGTGCGCTACCCGCTGCGAGCCCTCGCGCTCTGGTTCGCGAGCTTTGCCCTCGGCAACGTGCTCGCTGGCGTGGCCATCGTGCTCGCGATCTCCGACACGCTCAACCCACCCGAGCATCCGGTCATCACGGCCGAGTTCGACACGGTCGTTGCGTTTGTGACGCCGTGGCTCGCACTCATCGTCGTAGCCGGCACGATCATCACGATCTCCCGCGGCGCCGAGCCGGTGATGGAGTCCGAACGCGAGGTCATCGACGTCTTCCGCGAGCGCGCAGTCTCGGTCGACGAGCGACCGGGCCTCACGCTCGTTCGCATCGACGCGCCCCGGCCGTTCGCGTGCGCGGTGCCGGGCACCGCATCCGGCCGTTCACCAGAAATCTTCTACTCGACGTCGCTCGAAGAGATCCTCACGAAGCCGCAGCTGCAGGCCGTGCTCGCGCACGAGTACGCGCACCTCAAGCAGGGCCACAGTTGGCTCGTGCGCATCGCCGAGACGAACGCGCGCACGCTGCCGCAGTGGCTCGCCGCGAGCTCCGGGCTGCAGCGCGCGACGCGCCTATTCACCGAGCTGGCGGCCGACGATGCCGCGTGCACCCAGGCCGGCACAGGCAATCTCGCCGACGCGCTCGTGCGCATGGGCGAGGTCACGAACGACCCGATCGCGGGCGTGCGCGCCGAACGGTTGCACCGCCGCAGCACCCGCACGCGCGCGGCGTCGGCGCAGGTGCCCGAGGCGATCCGCCTCAGCGTCACCGAGACCACCTAGACTCCGGGGCGTGAGCAGGCACGACTCCCCCACCAACGCGGCCCAGAGCGGCGATCTTGTCACCCTCGACGGCACCCGAATGACGGTGAAGGAGCAGCGGCGGCAATCGTTCGCGTGGCAGCTCTACGACGTCGGCAACTCGGCGTTCCAGGCGGTCGTCGTCACGTTCGTGTTTGCGACCTACCTGGCGTCTGATCTGTTTCTCGACGCCGCTGCCGTCGCGGCCGGCCGGGCCGACCCGAACGACCCCGTGTATCTCACCGCGCAGGCCGGCTCGCAGCAGGTCATTAGCGGGCTCAGCCTCGCCGCCGCAATCATCGTCGCGGTGCTCGCCCCAGCGCTCGGCCGCGCGACCGACGGCTCGGGGCGGCGCAAGTTCTACCTTGTGATCTTCTCGGGCGTGACGATCGCGGCGATGCTGGTGATGTTCTTCGTCTATCCCGAGGCCGAGCTGCTCGCGTTCGGTGCGCTGTTGCTCGCCATCGGCACCGTCTTCTCGGAGCTCGCGATGGTGAGCTACAACGCGATGCTCTCGCAGGTGTCGACGAAGGAGAACGTCGGTCGTGTCTCGGGCACCGGCTGGGGGCTCGGCTACATCGCCTCGATCGTGCTGCTGCTCGTCGTGCTCGTGCTGTTCATTCAGGACTTCAACGGGGATGCGCCGGGCTCGGGCTTGTTCGCGACGCCCTCCGGTGCCGACGGCGCGGCCCTGAACATCCGCCTCACCGTGGTGGTCTCGGCGATCTGGTTCGCCGGCTTCCTGCTGCCGGTGATCTTCCGCGTGCCCGAGGCGCCGCGTCGCGCGGATGTGCCGAAGGTGTCGCTCGTGCAGGCGTACGCCTCGCTCTGGCGCACGATCGTGCGCCTGTGGCGCACCGACCGGAAGCTGCTGCAATTCTTCGTCTCGAGCGCGATCTTCCGCGACGGCCTCGGCGCGATCTTCGTGTGGGGCGCGGTGCTCGCGGCCCAGGTGTACGGTTTCTCGCCGAGTGAGGTCATCTACTTCGCCGTTGTCGCGAACCTCGTCGCCGGGCTCGGCACGCTGTTGGCGGGACGCCTCGACGACCGCATCGGCCCGAAGCCGGTGATCATCGCTGCGCTCGTGTCGATGCTCATCGCCGGCGTCGTGCTCATGTTCACCTCGAACGACAAGATCGTGTTCTGGGTGATCGCGAGCATCCTCTGCCTGTTCGTCGGGCCCGTGCAGACCGCGTCGCGCACCTACCTGTCGCGCGCGACACCGGCCGGACATGAGGGCGAGCTGTTCGGCCTCTACGCGACAACCGGCCGGGCGGCCGGCTGGATCTCGAACCTGCTCTACTTCGCGTTCATCAGCTGGCTGATGGTGCCGAAGGCGGGCGTCTGGGGCATTCTGCTCACCCTCGCAATCGGCCTCGTGGTCATGCTCACGGTGCCCGCGAAACCGAAGGTCACCGACCTGCAGGCGACCTAGCTTGAGTTTTCTGGCACGTTGTGACGTCTGGTGCCGGCGAGGATCTTTCCGCTCTCCGCGGCCGCGACAGAGCTTAGGACCCCACGGGCACCCGACGGCACAGGGTCACAGGGCAGGCCACCTAGTCGAGGGCGTAGATGTCCAGGCCGAGCGAGTCGTCCATCGTCTTGTACGTGACCTCGCTCGTGCGAATGAAAATCTCGCACGCCCCATTGACCCAGGTCTCCTTGAGGTGGCCCGCGAGCGCCGTGTAGTCGCCGCGGCCGAGCGTGATGTGCAGATGCACGAGCGGCTCGCGCGGCTCGGCGTCGGCCTTGAGTGAGACGTTGCCTTGCAGCGCCACGATCTCCATTTGCTCGTCGAACTCGCGGTCGATGTAGCTCAGGTCGACCGGGTCGCGGAAGCGCAGGGTCGCCCGCGCGACGGCGCCGATGCCCTCGATACTGCCGCCCGAGATGCCCTGCGACGCGACGAACTCGGTGACCGCCGCGACGAGCTCGTTGCCGGTGTGCACGCTGAGCACGTAGCCCCCGGCGATCTCGCGGGCGGTCCAGGTGTCTCCGTGGATCGCGCGGGTGGCGTAGTTGCCGGTCGGCTCGCTCATACGATGGCCTCCTGAGCAAGTGCGGTGGCGGGATGTTCGGGTGCGAGTCGGGGCACAGCCGGGCCCTGCGCATCGCGCGCGAGCCGCACATCCGGTTTCGCGGCGTTCGGCCAGCGCCAGACGGGCTCTTCGAAGCGGGCGAAGCCGAGCTTCGCGTAGAAGCGCTCGGCGCGGGGGTTGTCGTCGAGCATCCAGAGCCAGGCGGCGCGGTCGCCGAGCACGGCGTCGACGAGGCCCCGGCCGAGGCCCGTGCCGTGAGCGATCCGGAGCGTGTAGAGGAGCTTGAGTTCGGTAGCTCGGGGCGCATCGACGTCGGCCGAGGGGCGCGCGAGCGCGAAGCCGGCGGGCGTGCCATCGACAAAGCCGATGCACGCGTGCAGTTCGGGGTCGTGGTGGGCGCGCTCGAGGGCGGCGAGCCAGTCGCTGCGTCGCTCTTCGGTATCGCTGAGCTCGTCGATACGCTGCTGCGGGATCTTGCCCGCGTAGGTCTCTTGCCATGCCTGGTTGTGAATGTCCACCAGGGTCTCGATGTCGGCCACGGATGCGTGTCGAATGCTGGTAACTGGCATCCGGAAACGATACCGCTCTCCCCACGTCTCGCAAGAGGGGGTTGAGTGGTCATTTTTTGTAGTTCTGGCACCGCCAGAACTACAAAAAATGACCACTCAACCCCCTCCCAGAGTTTGGGGCTCGGTTACATCCAGGCGGGGCGGAGGAAGCCGAGGGAGACGAGTGTGCGGGCGTCCGCCAGCACCGAGGCGAGCAGGGCATCCTGGTCGACCTCGAGCAGCGCGGCGATCGCGACGAGAATCTGGCGCGCCGTGAGCTCGCCGTCGCAGACCGACACGAACGAGGCGAGCTCGGTCGACTCGGGGAACGTGCGGCGGAAGCCACCGCCCTGCCGCAGCAGGATCGCCGAGGGGTCGGGGTTGCCGGGCAGCGTCCAGCGCTCTTCGGTGACGTCGCCCGCGACGACGAGCGTCTCGTCGGCGAGATCCTCATCGCTGCGCTCGCGCAGCCAGTCGTCGGCGTCGAAGGTGTCGCGAATGCGCTCGCCAAGCGGCTGCTCGAGTTGGTGCGGCAGCGTCTCGAAGCGGCGCACGGGCTCGACGCCGGGGATCTCGGGGCGGTGCAGCAGCAGCATGCCCATGCCAATCGACTCGACACTGCGCGACTCGAAGTCGGCGAGGTAGCGGGTGAACTGCTCGCGCCAGCTGTCGAGCTCACGGTTCTCAGCCGCATCCTTGAGCCACATGTCGGCGTACTCGATCGGCTCGGCATGCTCGCGCTCGATCACCCAGAGGTCGGCCTCCTCGCCCGGCCAGGTCTCGATGCGCGAGTGCCAGGTCTCGTCACCCTCGTGCACCTCCCAGTTGCCGAGCATCACGGCGATGCCGCCGGGGGTGAGGTGCGCGCCGAGGCCGCGAATCAGATCCTCCACCAGCCGGTCACCGGGGCGGCCGCCGTCGCGGTACGTGTACTGCTCGCTTGCCTCCTCGCCCTGGCGGCGCGGCGTGATGACGAACGGCGGGTTCGTCACGACGAGGTCGAACTCCTCGCCGTCCACGGGCTCGAGCAGGTCGCCCGTGCGCAGCGAGACACGCGCCTCGAGGTTCGCCGGGTCGAGCCCGAGCGCCGGCGCGTTGAGCAGCAGGTTGAAGCGCGCGAACTCGATCGCGCGCTCTGAAATGTCGGTGGCGACGACGCGCTCGGCGTGCTGCAGCAGGTGCATCGTCTGCACGCCCATCCCCACCCCCAGATCGAGTGCGGTCGAGACTGGCTGCCGAGGCGTGAGCTGCGCGAGGTTCGTCGTCGCGGGGCCGATGCCCACGACGTGGTCGCGGCGCAGCGGCTGGTCGACGGACACCTGCAGGCCGCCGAGGTCGCTCGCAACGAACAGGTCGACCGTCTCGTCGCCCGCGGCGACGGCGTAGGGCCGAATGTCGAAGCGCGGGGTCACGGTGCCGTCGGCGGCGGGCTCGTTGAGGATGCGCGCGGCAAACAAGTCGTCGGCCGCCGGCAGCGTCGCGAACGGCACGGGCTCGGCGAGCAGGAACAGGCGAATCAGCGCCGCGAGCGGCGGGTTCTTGTCGGCGTCGCGCTCGAGCACGAAAATCGCGGGCACGAGCAGGTCGCGGTGCAGGGCGGCGGCGGCGTCGGCGCCGAGCAGCGCCTCGACACCGTCGACGGTGAAGCCGGCGTCGCCGAGGGCCTCGCGGATGCGGTTGAGTCGCGCCTGATCGTCGGTCGCGGGCGCGTCGGTCGGGTCGTCAAACTGCACGATGGATGTCACCGCATCATTCTTGCAGCCACGCCCGCCCGCCGGCGCCGAGTCGCCGCTATTCGGTGGCGGAGCCCAGCCCGAACTCGCGCGCGAGCTCGACGAGCGAGTGCTCACGGGTCGCGAAATCGTAGCCGTTCGGCTGCATGATCAGCTCGTCGGCGCCGGTGACCTGCACAAGGCGCTTGAGCCCATCGGCGACAAGGTCGGCGGGGCCGACATGCTGGCTGCCGGCCGCGCGCTTCCAGAGGTCGCCGTTCACGACGCGCTCCGAGAACGTCTTCGCGTCCTCAGGGGTCAATGTCGGGCCGATCTCGCCCGCGAACAGCTGGTACTTGAACACGCGCGTCGGCAGGTCGAGGCGGCGCCCCTCCTCGATGCTGTCGGCGACGAGCACCGACGCCGACACCATCGCCTTTGGCTCGGCGAGCGCGGCCGAGGGGCGGAAGTTCTCGCGGTAGTGGTCGAGCGCCTGCACGGGGTTGCCGTTCATCGCAAAGTGATTCGCGTACGAGTACGCCATGCCGAGCACACCGGCGAGCTCGGCCGAGTAGAGGCTCGAGCCGAGCAGCCAGATTTCTGGGGTGTTCGGCACCTCGGCGGCGGCGCGCAGCTTCTTGAACAGCTCGGGGTCGACCTGCTCGTGCACGTCGCCGAGGTAGCCGGCGAGCTCGAGCACATCGGACGGGTAGCGGTCGACCGTTTCGCGCGACATGTCGCGGCGCAGTGCCCGCGCGGTGATCGGGTCGGTGCCGGGCGCACGGCCGAGGCCGACGTCGATCCGGCCGGGGTACATTGCCTCGAGCAGCGCAAACTGCTCGGCGATGACGAGCGGCGAGTGGTTCGGCAGCATCACACCGCCCGAGCCGAGGCGGATGCGCTCAGTGCCGGTGCCGAGGTACGCGAGCGCGACGGCCGGCGCGGTCGACGCGATCGCACCCGAGTTGTGGTGTTCGGCGACCCAGTAGCGCCCGTAGCCGAGCGCATCCGCTCGCTGCACCAGCGCGTGCGAGTCGGCGAGCGCCTCCTTGGGTGTCTGCGTGGCGTTAAGCGGAATGAGGTCGAGCACCGAGAACACAGTCATGGAGAGGGATAACGCAGAACCCCCGCCGGTCATTCCGGCGCCGGATGCGCGCGCCGCGGGTATTCGGGGATCATCGGCTCGGGCACAATGGAACAGACGGCGGTCACCGGGCCGTCTCCGCGAGAGGGGAACACATGCGCGCTTGGGGCCGACCCCGCGGCCGAGCGGTGCTCGCCGGCGTCGTGGCGCTCACCACCGCAGCGCTGAGCGGCTGCGCGGTGAGCAACATCGACGCCTCCTCCTCCGACAACGGCTACTCACCATTCCTGCCCGAGGTGCACAGCGACGACTCGGGCCTGCGCCAGGAGTTCGAGGCGACTCCGCAGGAGTCGCACGAGTTCTGGTCTGACCCCGAGCGCCGCGACAACGCCGAGGGCATGGACTACCAGACTCCCGACAACGGCCTGCCCCCGGGCCCGGGTGACCCCGCGACCGGCGCCTATCTCTCGGCGACCGAGGCGATGCCGGCCGACCCGCAGGGGTACGGCGATGTTTCCGACGCCGAGGTGTTCGACCGCGCCGGGCTCGGCGCCTCCACCTTCGGCCGCCTCTACTTCACCTTCGACGGCGGCGACACCTATGTCTGCTCGGCCACGGTCGTGAACTCGACTTCGGGCAGCATCATCGCGACCGCCGCGCACTGCGCCGCGCAGACCGACGGCTCAGGCCAGCTCGCGCAGTCGATGTACTTCATCCCGGGCGACCGCGACAACGGCCGCGAGACCCCGTACGGCACCTGGGCCGCGACCGAGATGGTCGTGCCGCAACAGTTCATCGACGGCGCGATCACCGACGATTCCGGCATGCTTACGAGCGAAGAGGGCTGGAACTATGACTTCGCCTTCATCAAGCTCGAGGAGCAGAACGGCCAGACCATTCAAGAGGTCACCGGCGCACAGGGCATCGCCTTCGGTGTACCCGTCGACTATCTCACCCAGGTCGGCTACCCCTCCGCCGCGCCGTACGACGGCACTGAGGAGTACATGTGCGCCTCAACGCAGTTCCAGTCGAACTGGCAGGGCGGCTACGCACACTCCTGCACCATGACACAGGGTTCGTCGGGCGGCGGCTGGCTCAGCGACTACGACGCGACCACAGGAACCGGCTACCTCGTCGGCGTCACCTCGACCGTCGACGAGATTCGCGGCACCGCGAACACGCCGGTGCTCGGGCAGACGGCACTCGACCTCTACACCGACCTGGACGAGGGGTAGCGCTATGGCATCGAATCGGCGGATGCGCGTTACGGCGAGCGCGCTCGGTGCACTGCTTGCGGTGAGCGCGCTCGCGGGCTGTGCGAACCTCGAGAGCTTCGGTATTGACTCCAAGGTGCAACCGTGGGCGGTCGCGAACCACGACGACAAGCTCAGCTACCACTCTGAGGCGGGCGACGCCCTGCTCAACCTCGACACGACCACTGGCCTCGCCGAGCTCGAGACTTTCCAGGCCGTCGGCTATCACCACGTCGAGTCGCCCGACAGCTCGCTGCACATGGAGTACGAGACCTCGGTCGACGGCGAGAGCTACGTCTCGCAACTGCACACGAACGTCGAGGGCTACTCGTTCGACCAGTCGCACCGCGGCGGCGATACTGAGACGTACTACCTGCTCGGGGATGCGGTGAAGGAGGTCGCGAGCGAGGGCAAGAGCTGGGTCTCGGTGCCGACCGGCGACCTGAACCGCGCGCAGACCCCTGAAAACGTTTGCCAGTTGTTCGCGGTGTCGTACACCTGCGCCCTCATCGACGCCTGGAACTCCTCGCGAGAGCAACTCGGCACCGTGCCGGTCGAACTTTCGCGGGCCGAGGACGGCAGCCAGCACTTCGCGACTGCGGTGTCGTACGCCTCGCTCGTCGAGCAGGGCCTCATCTCGGATTCCTTCTCGAACTATTCGAGCGAAGAGACCAACGCGACGCTGATTCCCATGCACCTCTGGGTCGACGAGACCGGTCTCGTCACGAAAGTCGAAGTCAACGGCGTGATCACGGGCGACGATGCGAGCGAGCTCGCCGTGCAGATCGGCTTCGAGCTCACATCGACGCGGCCATCGACCGAGATGACGCCGGTCGAGGTGGGCGATATTCCCGAGGACGACCTCTACGAGATCACCACGGAATCCCAGCTCGAGACGTTCTTGCAGCAACTGGCGCAGGTTTAGGAAGTAGGACGACCATGACGCACGACGCAGTCGAACCCGGCGAACCCCAGCCGAACCGCAGCGCCATGCCGCCACTGCCGCGCATGCCGCAGCCGGAGCAGCAGGCGCCCTCGGGCCAGCAGGCGCAGCGGGCAACATCGGGTGCCCCGCAGCCGCACCAGCCAGCACACCCCCAGCAGGATGCGCAGCGCCAGTACGGCGTGCCGGCGCGCGGCCAGTCCTATGGCCAGCCTGGGCGGCCTGGTCCCGGCCAGCCCCAACAGGGCCCATCCCTCTCGAGCCAGCTCGGCGGCACCGCAGCCACGCAACTCCAGCACCCGCCGCACGCCCAGGGCGCGGCCTACGCCCGGCCCGCGCATCCCGGCGCCGTCCAGTCGGGCCAGGCCACCACATCCGCTGCGCCGGTCGAGCCGAAGCGCAAGCGCAACCGCGCGGTGCCGTGGCTCGTGCTCGGCCTGCCGATCATGCTCGTCGTCGGTGTTCTCGCCGGTTACCTGCTCGCGACGAACTACAACTCGTTCGACAACCGCGCGGTCGAGGACTCGGTGGCGCAGGTGCTGCGCAACGACTATGGCCTGAGCGACCTGCGCTCGGTCGACTGCCCGAACTGGATCAAGGTCGAGCAGGGCCAGTCGTTCCAGTGCGAGTTCGAGTATGCGGGCGGCACGCAGACCGTCACGGTGACGCAGGGCTCGCAGTCGGGTCAACTCGTCGTCGGTGCGCCCGAGTAACCAACCGTCACGCCCAGCTCAGCACGACCCGCGCGGCCTGCTCGGGCACCGTCACGTCGACCCCAGTGAGCTCGTGAAAGCGGTTGAGCCGGTTGGTCAACGTGTTGCGGTGGCAGAACGTTTCAGTCGCGGCCTCGGCGACGTTGCCGCAGCGCAGGTAAGCGCGCACCGCCGATTCGAGGTTGCCGCGCTCGGCGACGCCACACCCCGCGAGCGCGGCCGCGATGTCGTCGGCGATGCTGAGCCGCCGCTCCTCGAGGTGGCGGCGCAGCAGCTTCGCCCAGTCGCGCGCGGGCGTGAGGGCGCGGCCCGTGCCCGGCTCGGCGAGGCCACCGAGGGCTGACGCGAGCTCGGTCGCGTCGTGCAGGCCGGCGAAGCCGTCGACCTCGGCGATTAACCCGAGCTCGACCTCGCGCAGCTCGGCCAGCGCATCCTGCACGACCTTCGCCGGCACGCCGCGCTGGCTGAAGAACGCGAGCAGGCTCGGGCCGCTGAAGTTCGTGAACACCTCGAGGCCGAGGCACTCGAGGTGGGTCACCGCAGTGCTCAGCGCCGACACCGAGCCGCCCGTCGCCACGGCGACCGTGAGGGTCGCCTCGGGCAGGATGCCGAGCTCGGTCGCAATCGAGGCGCAGCGCTCGGGCGGGGGCGGCGGCGACTGGAACAGCTCAGTGATGAGCGCACGGCGGGCGAGCGCGGCGAGGTCGGACTGCCGGCGCACCTCGTCGAGGTACGACTCCTGCGTCGCGCGGGCGTAGGTGTCGACGACGCGCCAGACGAGCATCGAGTGCCGCAGCAGCAAGTCGGCGTCCTCCGAAGCCGAGACCGTGACGATCTCGTTCCAGATGAGCGCGAAGTCGAGGCGAATCGCGGTCATGAGCGAGGCCATCGGAATCTGCGCCCGGGCGCGCGTCGCGCCCACCTCATCCGCAATCGCGATGAGCTGGCTCGCGTCGCCCTCCGTGAGCGTCGCGAGCAGCGCGTCGAACGAGAGGTAGGCGATGCGCCGAATCTCGCTGAGCGGGATGCGCGGGTCGCGGTACTCGGGCACCTCGCGCACGGCAACGAGGTAGCGCTCGGCAAGATGCTCGGCCTCGACTCGGCCGAGCAATTCTCGCCACCTGCGGCGGTCGCCCGCCTGCGGCCAGTTCGCGTAATCGATGGTCGCGATACCAGCCGCTTCGGCGAGTTCTGGGAACTCGGCTTGTGCGACGGGCGTCAGTGACTGTTCGGGTTGCTCGGGTGTCGCCTGCATCATTCGCTCAGAATACGGGCACTTGCACAATCTGAGGCCGATGTCAGCGACGGATGCCAGTCGAAAGCGTGCCGAATTCTTGGTTGGCTTAGCCCAATTGGCAACGACGCCCCCATCAGAGGAGCACACATGACAACCCAAAACTCCCCAACCTCAAACATTGAGGTCGGCGCAACCCAACAGCTCAGCACCAAAGAAGCGAACAAGGTTGCGCTCGGTGCGTTGATCGGCACCGCCCTCGAGTGGTACGACTTCTTCCTGTTCTCAGCCGCCGCGGCCCTCGTGTTCAACGTGCACTTCTTCGCGTCGGAAGACGCGACCGCAGCCGCGATGGCCTCGTTCGCCACCTTCGGTGTCGGCCTCGTGGCCCGCCCCATCGGCGGCATCATCTTCGGCCACCTCGGTGACCGCATCGGCCGCCGCAAGGTGCTCATGATCACCATCGTCGGCATCGGCATCGTCACCGGTCTCATCGGTGCACTCCCCGACTTCGCCGCGATCGGCATCGCCGCCCCGATCCTGCTCGTGCTGCTTCGCATCGCGCAGGGCCTATTCGTCGGTGGCGAGTGGTCGGGCGCCATGACCATCGTCGTCGAGAATGCGCCGCTCGAGCGCCGCGCCATCTACGCAGCGATTCCCCAGATCGGCTCGCCGATCGGCACCATCCTCTCGTCGGGCGGCTTCTTCCTCGTCGTGAAGTTCCTCTCGGAGGACACCTTCAACTCGTGGGGCTGGCGCATCCCCTTCCTCGCCGCGATTCCGCTGCTCTTCATCGCGATCTACATCCGTTCGAAGCTCGAAGAGTCGCCGGTATTCAAGGAGCTCATCGAGTCGGGCGAGACCGCGAAGAGCCCCCTTGCTGAGACGCTGAAGCACTCGTGGAAGCAGATCATCGTCGGCATGGCCGCCGCCCTCCTCGGCGTCGGTGGCTTCTACCTCGTGACCTCGTTCATCGTCTGGTACGGCACGAACATCCTGGGCTACTCGAGCGACCTGATGCTGCTCGGCAGCATGATCGCGGCCGTCGTCGAGATCCCCGTGCTCATCACGGGTGGCCGCCTCGGCGCCCGCTTCGGCGCGAGCAAGGTGATCTTCTGGGGCGGCCTCGCCTCGGCCGTCGCCGCCGTGCCCGCATTCTTCATGATCGTCTCGGGCAGCGAGATCCTCGTCATCATCGGCATGACCCTCGCGGTCGCCGCCCTGTCGTTCCCCTACGCCGCCTCGGGCACCGTGCTCACCGGCCTGTTCCCCGCGAAGACCCGCTACACCGGCGTCGGCCTCGCGCAGAACACCGCGGGCATGCTCTCGGGCTTCGTGCCGATGGTCGCCACCGGCACCGTCGCGGCCGCGGGCAGCCACTGGTGGCCGGCGCTCGCGCTGCTCGTCTTCCTGTCGCTGTTCACCGCTGTCGCCGGCCTCATCGCGCCGCGTCTCAGCGTGAACCTGCCGGGCTTCAAGCACTAGTTCCACCCCACCCCACCCCACCCGAACATAGGAGTTCAACCTCATGCAGTCCGCCGGGCACCTCATGGTGCAGACACTGGAAGCCCACGGCGTCGAACGGGTCTACACCGTTCCGGGCGAAAGCTTCCTCGACATCCTCGACGGGCTGCATGACTCGAGCATCTCGACGGTGGTGTGCCGCCAGGAGGGCGGCGCCGGATTCATGGCGCTTGCCGAGGGTCGCCTCGGTAACGCCGACGGCGCCGTCCTGCCCGGCGTCGCGATGGTCACCCGAGGGCCGGGTGCCGCCAACGCGATGATCGCCGTGCACACGGCGTACCAGGATGCGACCGCGCTCGTGCTCTTCGTCGGCCTCGTGCCGATCCGCGACCGCAGCCGCGAATCCTTCCAAGAATTTTCGATCCACAGCTGGTTCGGTTCGACCGCGAAGCGTGTGCTCACGCTCGAGGATGCCGACCAGGCTGGCACGCTCGTCGCCGAAGCGATGCAGGTCGCCGCATCCGGCCGCCCAGGCCCCGTCGTCATCGGCGTACCTGAGGACGTGCTGCGCGAGTCGACCAGCGCCGAGGCGCCCGAGGTGCGACCGATCGCCGCACCCATCCCCGCCGAAACCGAACTCGATGCGCTCGCCGAACGCCTGCGCGCCGCCTCGAAGCCGATGATCGTCGTCGGCGGCGACGGCTGGCACGGCGACGATGGCGCCCGTGTGCTCGCCTTCGCAGCGCGCGCTGGCGTGCCCGTGCTCGCGGACTTCCGCAGCTACGACGCCGTGCCGCACCACGGTGAGGATGCGCAGCGCGCCTGGGGCGGCATGCTCGGCTACGGCCGCGGCGCCTCGATGGCCGTCGCACTCGACGAGGCCGACCTGCTCATCTGCATCGGTGCCACGCGTTCCGACGTCATGAGCGAGGGCTACACCGCGTCGATGGACGCCGAGACGGTCGTCGCGCTGCCCGACCCCTCGCTGCTGCAGCACGCCGGCCGACTCGACCAGCTCATCCTCGCCACCCCACACACCTTCGCGCAGGCGCTCGAGCGCCTCGATGGCGCCGACGTGCGCGGCTCGCGCGACGACACCTGGATGCTCGGTCGCGCCGACGCGCAGCGTCGCTTCAGCACCGCCCCGACCGAGGCCGACCCCGAGGCGGGCCTCGACCTCGACGTCGCGTTCGGCGAGCTCGAGCGCGCCCTGCCCGCCGACCGCGCCGTCACCTACGGCGCCGGCAACGCGACGATCTGGGGCCACCGCTACCTCTCGCACGAGACTTCGGCGAGCCTCGTCGGCGCCCGCAACGGCGCGATGGGCCTCGCTGTTCCGGCGGCAATCGCGGCCGCGTTCCTGCGCCCCGACCGCCCCGCGGTTGCGGTGTGCGGCGACGGCGATTTCCTCATGAACGGCCAGGAGGTCGCGACCGCGATGGCAAACCACCTGCCGGTGCTCTTCCTCGTCGTCGACAACTCCCGTTACGGCACGATCGTGCAGCACCAGGAGCGTGAGTACCCGGGCCGCGTCTCGGGCACCGACCTGCAGAACCCCGACTTCGGGGCGTGGATGCGCGCGTACGAAACCGACTCGGCCCCCGCGTTCGGCGCCCGGGTCACCTCGAACGAGGAGTTCAGCGCCGCGCTCGGCGACGCGCTCGCCGCGCTCGAGCACGGCCCCGCGCTGCTCCACCTCGTGATTGACCGCAACACCATGCCGAAGAACGCTTAAGGAGTCGTCATGCAACTCGATCTGATTGTGTCCGCCAAGAAGATCATCACCCTCGACGACACCCGCCCCGAGGCCACCCGCATGGGCGTGATCGGCGAGCGCATCGTCGGCTTCGACGAGGAGCTCGACGACTGCACCGCCGCTCGTGAAGAGGACTTCGGCGACGCCGTGCTCGTGCCCGGCTTCATCGACGCCCACTGCCACACCACCTGGTGGGGCCTCGGGCTCACGGCGATTCAACTCGACCAGGCGCGCGGCCTCGACGACTTGTACGAGCGCATCCGTGCCGAGGTGGCCCGGCTCGACGCCGCGGGTGCCGCGCCCGACGCCTGGGTGCACGGCACCGGCTTCAACCAGAAGCACCACGGCGGCGAGTTTCCCGACATCAAGGTGCTCGACGAGCTCACGGGCGACCGCCCGCTCTACCTGCGGCACACCTCCGGCCACGCGGCGATCACGAACACCGCGACGCTGCGCCTCGTCGGCGCGCTCGAGGACGGCTTCGAGAACCCGACCGGAGGCACGATCGTGCGCGACGACACCGGCGCACCGACCGGTCTCGTCGAGGAGGCGGCGCAGAGCCTGATTCAGTCGCTGCTGCTGCCGTACTCGACCGAAGAGATCGCGGCCGCGCTTGATGCCGCGACCGAACGCTATGCGGCCGAGGGCATTACGAGCTTCTGCGAGGCGGGCATCGGCGGCGGGTGGATCGGCCACAGCCCGATCGAGGCGTCGGGCTACGCGCTCGCGCGCCGCACCGGCCGCCTGCACGCCCGAGCCACGCTCATGCCCGCGATCGACTCGCTCAGCGAGCTGTCGGCGAACTCGGCCGACTTCCGCGGCGAGGGCGAGGGCCTCGGCGTCAGCCTCGGAGTGCCGACCGGCTTCGGTGACGACTGGGTGCACTTCGGGCACATCAAGGCGTTCATGGACGGCTCGCTGCTCGGTGGCACCGCCGCGGTGACCGAGTCATTCTGCCTGCACAACCACGGCGGCGACAACAAGGGCTACCTGCTCAACTCGCCCGAGAAGTTCCGGGCGGATGTGCGGGCCGCGTACCGCGCCGGTTGGCCAATCGCGCTCCACGCGATCGGCGACGCCGCGATCGACCTCGCGCTCGACCTCATCGAGGAGTGCCAGACCGAGTACGGCGACAACGGCGCGAAGAACCGCGTCGAGCACTTCGGCGTCTCGCGTCCCGACCAGGTCGAGCGCGCCGGCCGCCTCGGCATCGTCGCGACGCCGCAGGCGAGCTTCACGATTCCGCTCGGCGACCAGGAGATGAAGATGGTCGGCCCCGACCGCGAGGGCTGGCTCTACCGCACGAAGAGCCTGCTCGACGCGGGTGTCGTCGTCGCCGGTTCGAGCGACCTCCCCGTAGCAATTAACAACGTGCGCGTCGCCCTGCAGTCGCTCGTCGACCGCACGACCGAGGCCGGTGTGGTGATGGGGCCGGAGGAGACCGTCGACGCCGAGACCGCGCTACGCACCTACACTGTCGGCTCGGCCATCGGCACCGGCCAGCTCGCGAACAAGGGCACGCTGACCCGCAGCAAGCTCGCCGACTTCGTCGCCCTGAGCGACTCGCCTCTTACCGCGTCGCGCATCGACGAGCTCGAGGTGATCGCCACCTTCGTCGGCGGCACCGCCAGCTTCGACTCGCGCGCCTAACCACAACCCGCAAAGGAGACCCACCATGGCAACGAAGGACACCGCGGCAGCCGCGTTCCTCGAAGATTTCCGTTCGATGAGCCGCAACGGCGCGACCCCGGGCGGCGGCGTCGACCGCCAGGCCGCGACCGTCGCCGACGGCCAGAACCGCAACTGGTTCCGTGGCCTCGTCGAGGGCTACGGTTTCGACGTGCGCTACGACGCCGTCGGCAACCAGTTCGCCTTGCTCGAGCTCGTGCCGGGTGCGCCGTACATCGCCGTCGGCTCGCACCTCGACTCGCAGCCGCTCGGCGGCAAGTTCGACGGCGCGTACGGCGTCCTCGCCGGCGCGCACGCCGCGAAGGCCGTCGCCGAGCTTGCGGCGGGCGAACACGCGCCGAAGTTCAACCTCGCGGTGATCAACTGGTTCAACGAGGAGGGCTGCCGCTTCAAGCCCTCGATGATGGGCTCGTCGGTGTTCACCGGCAAGATCTCGGCCGAGCAGGTGCTCGAGACCACCGACCCGCACGGCGTCACGGTGCGCGAGGCGCTCGACGCCATCGGCACCATCGGCGACTTCTCGCTCGACGTCGCCAGCTATGTCGAGCTGCACATCGAGCAGGGCCGCAGCCTCGACGATGCGGGCATCAAGATCGGCCTCGTCGAGTCGACCTGGGGCGCGAACAAGTACGAGTTCACGGTGCAGGGCGAGCAGGCGCACACCGGTTCGACCGTCATCGCCGACCGCCAGGATGCGCTCTTCGCCGCCTCGTCAATGATCGTTGCAGCGCGCGACGTCGCCGACATGTTCACCGACGACGACGGCATGGTCATTACCTCGTGCGGCGAGATCTCGGTGTTCCCGAACTCGCCCGTCGTCGTCGCGAGCGAAGTCAAGCTGCTCATCGACGTGCGCGCAACCGACGAGCAGCGCCTCGCCGATGCCGACGCCGAGCTGTTCCGCCGCTTCGCCGAGGTCGAGGAGCGCTCCAAGTGCGAGATCGTGCGCGGCGCCGAGCACATCTGGGGGTCGAAAGAGTACGACCGCCGAGGGCTCGAGCTCGCCGCATCCGCCGCCGACTCGCTCGGTCTGTCGAAGCAGGTCGTGCGCACCCTCGCCGGCCACGACTCGACAAACATGAAGGACGTCGTGCCGACGATCATGCTGTTCGTGCCGAGCGTCGACGGCATCACCCACAACGAGGCCGAGTACACGACCGACGAGGACATGGTCGACGGCGTGCGCCTGCTGACTGAGGTGCTCCGACGCGTCACCGGCGGCGAGTTCGTCGAGGCGTAGCGACGAATCTTGAGCGGCGGATGCCGTGGTCGGGCGCGTGCCTGTACCACCGCATCCGCCGCTGCAGTTTTCCACGATCGCTGCAGCCACAACCGCAGCGCTGTTAGAAAGCCGCACCAAGCGGCGAATCAGTCCTCGCGCCTAACCTCCGACGACGCCGCCGAAGGCGAGGCCGAGCAGGTAGGTCACGGCGGCCGCGCCGTAGCCGATGAGCAGCTGCCGCAGCGCGCGCTTCCACGGGGCCGCGCCCGACAGCACGCCGACGATGCCACCGGTGAGCAGCAACGCAATACCGACGATGCCCGCCGCGAGCGCGATCGCGGGCAGACCGTGCATGCCAAAGATCCACGGCAGCACCGGGATCACGGCGCCGCCAGCGAAGAACATGAAGCTCGACATGGCCGCCCCCATCGGGGTGCCGATCTCCTCGTGCTCGTCGACCGCCACCTCGGGCTCGACCTCGGCCGCGGTGCGCTCCGGCGTCTCGTCGGGGCCGAGGCCCGCGGCGACGCGGTGCACGATGAGCATCTCAGTCGCCTTGCGCTTCGCCTCTTCGGGGTCGAGTCCGCGAGCGCGATAGACGAGCGCGAGCTCGTTCTCGTTCACGTCGAGCGCGGGAATCTTGCGGTCGGTGTCGGGGTTCGGGGTGGATGCGCGCAGCAGCTCGCGCTGGCTCGACACCGACACGAACTCGCCGGCCGCCATCGAGAGCGCGCCCGCGAGCAGGCCCGAAATACCGGTCGCGAGCACGTAGCCCGCGGGAACACCGGTCGCGCCGACGCCGAGCACGAGCGCGAGGTTCGAGACGAGGCCGTCGTTCGCGCCGAACACCGCGGCGCGGAACGTGCCACTCATGCGCGCCCGCGAGCGGGTCGCGAGTGAACGCACGACCTCGGCGTGGATCGCCTCGTCGGCATCCATCTGGTCAGTCGCGTCCGGGTCGTCGGCATAGGGCGAGCGCGTCTCGGCGTTCTGCATCAGCGCGAGCGTGAACACCGAGCCAAAGCTGCGGGCGAAGCCGGTCAGTAGCCGTGTGCCAAGGCCCGGCCGCACCTGCTTCTCGGCGTGCACGCCGAGCTTGTCACGCCAGTGCTGCTCGTGCCGCCCCTCGGCCTCCGAGAGCGCGAGCAGAATGCGGCGCTCTTCGCCCTGCCGACGTCTCGCGAGGGCACGGTACGTCGCCGACTCAGCCCGCTCATTGGCGAGGTAGCGCCGCCATCGACGAATGTCGGCCGGCGACGGATCGGGGCGATTTGCGATGCGATCTGGCACGACGCAAGTTTACGTCAGGCCCCGTCTGCGCCCGCGAGCACCGCATCTTCGAGCCGCATGAGCCAGCGCCGGTTCGCGGGGAACGGCGAGAGGATGCCACTGAGGTAGACGAACGTGAGGTCGCGGTCGGGGTCGTGCCACGCCATCGACACGTTCGAGCCATTGTGGCCGTAGGCCCTGGCGCTCGAGCGGCGGCCGAAGGCGGATGCGCGCATCAGGTCGGGCCCCGGGTGGCCGAGTTGGTACCCGTTACTCCACCACGTGTGCGAGCCGGCGTAGCGGTCGAACTCGCCCTCGTTGCTCGGAGTGAGCAGTTGCTGCACCGTGTCGACGCGCAGTCCGAGCGCGCGGCCGTCACGGCCCGGCGCCACCGACTCGAGCAGCGCCGCGAGGTCGTGCGCCTGCGTCCACACCCCGCCCGCGGGAATCGTCGCCCGGCGCACCCGCTCGCGGTTGAGCACGGCCGCTGTGACGCTCGCCGTCGGCTCGGTCGCGCGAAACGGCACGGCCCGCCAGCGTTGGGTGCGCGGCAGGTTCGCGAAGGTCGATTCGAGGCCGAGCGGCTCAAGGATGCGCTCCCGCAGCGGCGCCTGCAGCTCACGTTCGCCCGTGGCCCCGAACGCGACTTCGGCGAGCATGAATCCCCACGCGAGCCACTCGTAGCTGGGCCGACGCATCCTGGCATCCGCGGGCATCCGAGTCGGCGTCGCCCTTGCGATGTTGCCGGTCGCGCGGCGCCAGTCGGTCATCGACACGACCTCGGCGAGGGTACCGCCGACGCGCGGCAGGCCCGAGCGGTGTTGCAGTACCTCGCGCACCGTGATGCGCGGTTTCTCGGATGCGCCGGGCGCCTCGGCCGCGAACGCGGGCCAGTACGCGGCGACGGGTTCGTCGACGTCGAGCAGGCCGTCGTCGTGGAGCGCCCAGATCAGCGTCGCGAGCCAGAGTTTCGACACCGAAAACGGCCAGAACAAGGCCTCCGCGCCGACGCCGAAGCGCGCATCCGCGAGAGTCTCGCCACCGCGCCGCACGATCAACTGCGCCGGACCGCCGCGCCGGCGCGCGAGGGCGAGCGGCTCGTCGAGCCAGGCGGGTGGGCTACTCGCCGCGCGAGCCCGCATCCGTCACCGAAACGTCGACCTGCGAGAAGCTCTGGAACGACCGCGACGCCGTCGGTCCTCGCTGCCCGAAGTACCGCGATTGGTACTCCTTCGAGCCGTACGGCAGCTCGGCGGGAGAGGAGAGTTGGAAGAAGCAGAGCTGACCGATCTTCATGCCCGGCCAGAGCTTGATCGGCAGCGTCGCGACATTCGAGAGCTCGAGGGTGACGTGTCCCTGAAAGCCCGGGTCGATGAAGCCGGCCGTCGAGTGGGTGAGCAGGCCAAGTCGGCCGAGCGAGCTCTTGCCCTCGAGGCGCGCCGCAACGTCGTCGCCGAGCGTCACCTGCTCGAACGTCGACGCGAGCACGAACTCCCCCGGGTGCAGGATGAACGCCGCGTCGGGGTTGATCTCGACGAGGTGCGTGAGGTCGGGTTGCTCCTCGGCCGGGTCGATGTAGGGGTAGTTGTGGTTGTTGAAGAGCCGGAAGTATCGGTCGAGGCGCACGTCGACGCTCGAGGGTTGCACCGCCTGGGGGTCCCAGGGGTCAAGGCCGATCTTGCCGGCGTCGATGCCGGCGCGGATGTCGCGGTCGCTGAGCAGCATCCCTCAAGCGTAGGCGACGCTCGAGGCGATTCTTGACCGGGAAAGGTCGACACCCCCGCGCTGGTGCGAGCGCGAGGGTGCCGAGTTGAAGGGCGGGCTTGCGGGCCAGTCTTCGGGGTTATTCAGCGGCGACGACGTCGCGGTCGCCGAGCTGCTTGTCGAGGTCAAGGATGCCAGAGCCGTTGCCGTCGAGGAGCTCGAGGCGGCCGATGATCTCGCTCACGGTCGACTCCTCTTCGATCTGCTCGTCGAGGAACCAGTGCAGCAGCGGGCGCGAGTCGATGTCACCCACCTGGTCGGCGATGCGGTAGAGGTTGCGGATCGACTCCGACACGAGCTCCTCGTGCGCGAGCGAGGCTTTGAAGGCGTCAAGCGGGTTGTCGACGGTCTTGCCCTCGAGCTCGATGCTCTGGATGACCGGGTGCGCGTCGCGGTCGAGCAGGTACTGCGTGAATTTCTGCGCGTGCTCGATCTCTTCTTCGGCCTGGGCCCAGAACCACTGCGCGAAACCGGTGAGGTCGATCGCCTCCATGTCGGCAGCAAGCTGACGATAAACGAGGGATGCGGTGTACTCGAGTCGAACCTGGTCGTTGATGGCGTCTGCGTACTTCTCGTCGATCTTCATGGCAGTAACGATATGAGCCAAAACTGGGATTCGCTAGCATGCTTAGCCTTGCCTCTAATTTGAATGAGTCAAATTTGTGAGGTTCGCACTGAAAGGTCACCGACGGGCCGAATGTTGCTAGAGTTGCACAGGCGCATTGCGCTCCGGGGCTGTAGTTCAATGGTAGAACTTCTGCTTCCCAAGCAGACAGCGCGGGTTCGATTCCCGTCAGCCCCTCCACTAGCTCCGCGCGGCATCGAGTCGCAATCCTCGCTCAGGAGCGCAATGATTCCAACCACGACGCTGGTCGTTCGCTACGACGAGTCCGGCCGACTCGCCACCGACGAGACTCTGCAACGCCTCGTGCGCAAGCAGGGTGTCCTGCTGCTAATCCTCGGGATGCTGCTCGGGCTGCTCGTGCTGGTTCCGTTCGTCACCTGGGCCGCCACCATGGGCGGCGTCGATGTCGCATTCGTGCTCGCCGTCGCAGCCCTGCTCGTGGTTCCGATCGCCCTCTGCGCGCTCGGAGTGCGCCAACTCCGGCGACGGCTCCGCATGCCCGAGGTCGCCGTCACCATCACACCCACCGACGTTCTCTTCCCCGCGATGGACCGTCCGTCAGCGCTCATGCCACGCGTCCGCGCCGAGGAATGGACGCGTACAGAGACGACCGCGCGACTCATTCCGGCCGCTGGCCTCAACGACGCCCGGGTGGAGTTCACCTGGGAACACGCGGGCAAGCGACGCCGTCGCTCGATCGCCGCGGGCAACATCGACGTGGATCCGTACGCCGTTGTCGCCGCGCTCGGTGCCGCCCGCGAGGTCTGATGGCCTTGGCCACAGGCGCCCGTCTCACATGGCCGTCACACGATCAATTCGTGCAGTCCTGGGCACGACACCTTCGCTCCAAGAGCCCGTGAACCCCAGCCGTTCGAGTTCTTCGATTGCGCTCATCGGGTCATCTGCAACTGCTGCCTTGAGTTGAAACTGGCGCCACTCCGCTCTACCCGCACTGATTGCGTCTTGCGCTGTCTCACTACGGACGTCGATTCCGAACTCTGACCATAGGAGTTCCAAGACATCCTCAAGGCAAGGTCTGAACCGGTGCCCGCCAACTGGGAAATGCAAGTCTCCGAGCTTCGGTGACTTGCCTTTCATCGCGTTCTTCTTGTGTAGCTTGCCTCGGCGCCTTGATCCTGCAAGCAGCAGTTCTTGCACGACCTCATCATGTTCGAAGTGGAAGTTGTAGTGTGCCGCCGGGGTATTCGCACGCGCGCCGCGGACATAGTCCAGCGTGAACATTGGCCGCGGCTCGTCCACAACGCGGACCAGGAACGACGAACGTTCAGTTGCTACGTTGCCCGAATCAGGGCTCACGAAGAGGTACTGGTCGACTTCCAACTGCAGTCGCGGATCGCCGTCGATCGTAAGAACGAGCCCACCCTGGACTGCCGTCGCGATGGTCATGCGGAGGCCGTCACTCCGTTTTACAGCCTCACACTCCAGCCCGATGTCTCCCGTTGGAACGATGAGTGCGAGCCGTTCCATCATACGTACGGCATACTCTCGAGCCGCTGCAATGAGGTCCTCGCTCACGCGATTAAGAACTCTAAACGTCGCAATTCACGCACGACTTCGAGCTCTTCCAGAGTGAGCTCATACGCGGATTCGCGCTCAAGCAGCTCGTACGCTGAGTAGCCTGTCTCACGCAGAATTTCCTCGCGCCGCCGCTTTGCGTCGTCGACGGTGAGTACTCGAACGTTGACATCTTGGCTCTCCATGGACTGTGGTTGTTGTCGCTTTGTGGCGGCGTTCTGTGATCGCTATTTGGCGCTATCAAGGATTTCCGAACACTTCTCGACCCTCAGGCGGCCATGGCTAATCGCCCGCATGCAGAAGTAGCACTCCGAACTTCCGTAGTTGAGTCGGGTTCGAGGTCGCCGCGACGTTGTGCATATCCGCTGCGGCGGCCTCACCCAAACGATTGCCCTGCCTACGCATTCGAGACCGGTAAGTGCAATAATCTGCGTATGCATGCAGATAGTGTGATTTGTGGCCGCGACCCTGGCAGCCAGTTCGTCGAACTTGCGGTGGAAGTCTTTTCGATGCTCGCTGATGCGACCCGGGTGCGTCTGATTCTCGCTCTTCGAGAGGGGGAGCGCTCCGTGAATGACCTTGCTGTCTTTGTCGACAAGTCGCCTGCCGCGGTCTCGCAGCACCTCGCCAAGTTGCGGCTGGGACGATTCGTAGCGACCCGGCAAGAAGGGACGCGTGTGTTCTACCGGTTGGAGAACGAACACGCGAGTCAGCTCGTCTCGGACGCGATATTCCAGGCCGAGCACTCGCTCGGTGGAACACCGCGGCACCACCACACGCGAACCGAGCCCGTGAGGTGAGCACGCCCCACACTCACCACGGACACGACGAGCCGACCCAGCACGAACACCACGAGTCTCCCGGCCACGCGCACACCCACGATCACGACCACGGGCATTCACATCCGACCGGCATCAAGGGTTTTCTCTACGGCCTGTTCGTGCCCCATAGCCACGATGCCGCCGACTCCATCGACGATGCCCTCGAGGCCAGCACTCAGGGCGTGCGGGCGCTCAAGATAAGTCTGTTCGTTCTGCTTGGAACGACGATTCTGCAGTTCGTCGTCGTCATCATCAGTGGGTCGGTCGCCTTGCTCGCAGATACCATCCATAACTTCTCTGACGCACTGACCGCGGTCCCGTTGTGGGTCGCGTTCGTGCTTGGCCGACGCGCCGCGACCAAGCACTACACCTACGGGTTTGGAAGGGCGGAGGACCTTTCAGGCCTGTTCATCATCGCCGTGGTCGCGTTGTCAGCGGTCGTCGCCGCCTATCAATCGATCGAACGCTTTTTCAACCCGCAACCTCTCCACAACCTAGGGTGGGTTATCGCCGCGGGCTTCATCGGCTTCATCGGCAACGAAATCGTCGCCATCTATCGAATCCGGGTCGGCCAGAGGATCGGTTCCGCCGCACTCGTCGCAGACGGCGTGCACGCGCGCATCGACGGCTTCACCTCGCTCGCCGTCGTCCTCGGCGGATTCGGCGTGATGCTCGGATTCCCGCTCGCCGACCCCATCGTCGGACTGCTCATCTCAGCCGCCATCATCGTGCTCCTCTGGGGAACCGTTCGCAGCATCGGGCGCCGCCTCATGGATGGCATCGAACCCGAGCTCGTCGAGCGAGCGCGGCACGCGATCGAACACACCCCGGGGGTTCTCGCCGTGCCTTCACTGCAGCTGCGATGGGTCGGCCACCGACTCCAGGGCGCCGCAACGGTAGCTGTCGCTGATATGCCGATCTCAGCCGCCGAAACGATCGTGCATGACATCAGGCACGGGATCTCGCATACACTCCCGAACCTGGATGACATGACCATATCGACAACAACAGAGGTCACGAGGTAAGCCTTGTGGATCCGTTTTGGTCGAGAGCCCTCACTGCAGCCGACGGCATCCCGCTGCTGTGGCTTGAATTGATTGGCATTGTTGCATGGCTCACTCGTCGGCAGGGCGAGTCGATCACGCTCGTTGAAGCGCTTCGCCTGGCCTCAGACAGACTGCGGCTGGTTCGTCGGCTGGCGGTCGCCCCCGGTGGTTTTGCGCTTTAGCCGCGCGAAATATGGTCGGCCGTCATGCCGGCCGTATGCGTTCTCGGGTCCGATTTCGGTCCTGGAGGTCTGAACAGATTTACTCTCCTTGCCGGATAGCGGAGTGCAGCTTTGCCGGTGCGAGCGGGAATATGCACGTTACGGATGCGCCGGTGGTCGGTTGTTCGATAGTGACGGTACCGCGGTGGCGCTGGACGATTTCCGCGACTATTGCCAATCCGAGTCCGTAGTGGCGTGTGGTGCTGTCGACGTTCCGGCTGCTGACGAAGCGGTCGAAGGCTGTGGACGCGACCTCGGGTGAGAATCCCGGACCGTCGTCCGTCACGCGTACGATTGCGTTCCCGTTCGACGCCGAGACGGTGACCGTCACCGCGGTGCGGGCGTGGTCGAGCGCGTTGGTCGACAGGGCGATCACCAGGCGCAGCAGAGCGGCACGCGACCCGGGGATGATGATCGGTTCCGGGTCGCCCGCGCGGGCGAGGGAGATGCCGCGCCGACCTGCGTCGTCACGGAGAAGCCCGACCGCATTGTCCGCGACAGCCCTGAGGTCAACCGGGGTCGGCTCGACCACGGTTCGCGGGTCGGCGGCGATCAGGAGGTCTTCGAGGATCTCGGTGAGCGTCCGGGTATCGGTGACGATTTCATCGACGGAGGTGGTGACGTCTGCGGGGAGGTCATTGCCGCCTCGGCGTTTCAGAATTTGCGCCCGGGTGCTCAGCAGGGTCAGTGGTGTGCGGAGTTCGTGGCTGGCGTCGGCGACGAAGCGGCGCTGTAGGGCGAGCGCCTCGGCCAGGGGGCGGATGGCGCGGCGGGCCATCAGGTAGGCGGTGGCGAAGGCGAGCACGGCCGCGACGAGTCCGCCGGCGATCAGCGCGGTCGCGAGCCTGCCCAGTTCTTCGGAGCTCTCGTGCAGGTCGAGCGCGACCTGCACGAATCGGTCGTGGCTGCGGTCCCCGGTGGCGGAGGTGGTGAGGAGGAGGTAGTCGCGCCCGTCCACGGTGCGCTGCTCCTGCACGTCCGCGCCGCCGGCCGCTACCGACTGGAGGGCCGTGGTGTCGAGCAATCCCTCGGGTAGGTCGTCGGAGGAGATGAGTTGGTCGCCGGTGCGCCCGTCGACCAGGGAGAGGTAGGTGCCGCTCGGCGCATCCTGGGGCGAGTCGAGCCGGGTGGCCGCGACAAGTGCCCGCTGGTTCGATTCGGTCACGCTCGTGCTGACGATCAGATAGACGAGCGTGCCGACGATCGCCAGGATGAATAACAGGAGGGCGGTGAATTGTGCGGTGAGCCGCAGCGACGCGCCTCTCAGGTCGTCGCCCGTGCGCAGCGCTCTCACGGCAGCGGTCCGAGCCGGTACCCGATACCGCGAACCGTCTTGACGCTGTCGCGGCCGAGCTTCTTTCGCAGGTAGTGCACGTAGGTGTCGACCACGCCGGGGTCGTCGGCATCGGGGAAAACGCTGGCGAGCAGGCCGTTCCGTTCGAACACCTGATTCGGCCGGCGGGCGAGCCGTTCGAGCAGCTGCGACTCGCGCTCGGAGAGGGTCACGTTCTCGCCCTCTCCCGTCGTCACGGTACGACTCGCCGTATCGAGCGACCCGCTCACTAGTGCCAGCACCGGCACTGTGCTGCTGTGTCGGCGGAGTAGGGCGCGGATGCGGGCGAGCAGCTCGTCGATGTCGAAGGGTTTGGCGAGGTAGTCCTCCGCGCCCCGATCGAGGCCCTCTACGCGGTCGGCCGGGTTGCCGAGCGCCGAGAGCACGAGGGCTGGGGTCAGGATGCCGCGGCCCCGGAGACGGGACAGCACGTCCAGCCCCTCCAACACCGGCAGCCCCCGGTCGAGCACGAGGGCGTCGAACTCGTGCGTCAGGCCTTCGCGCAGGGCACGTTGGCCGTCTCGGGCGAGCACGGTGTCGTAGCCCTCGGCTGCGAGCAGCTGCTCGAGCATCTGTGCCAGGCGCGCGTCGTCTTCGACGAGCAGAATGCGTGCGCGCTGCGACATGCTCGAAGTATAGGGTAAACAGGGGGCAGCGAGGCTCATATCGGCGTGAGCCCCCGGGCGCTCTGCAGCCCTGGTGTCGCGGTGAGGTGCCCCGCGTAGTCGACGGTGATCGCCTCGATGTCGAAGCGGTCGATCAACTCCGGGCAGCGGTCGGGCCCGCCCGCGACGAGGGCGGTGGCGAGTACATCCGCGGTGACGATGTCGTCGGCCAGCACGGTCACCTGGCGGTAGCGTTGCGGCGAACGGGGGTCACCGGTGCGCCAGATGTGCTCGCCCCGCTCGGCGGTGCCCGAGGTGGCCAGGGCAGTGTGTCGGCCGACGAGCTCGACAGCGCAGAGCAGCGCGCCCCGGTCGTCCGGGTCGACGATGCCGGCGCGCCACGGCGGGCCGCCGAGATCGCCCCGGGTGAGGATGTCCCCGCCGGCCACGAGCATCCAGTCGGTTTCGCCGGACGACTCGAGCACCCGCGCCGCCGCCTCCATCGCCTTGGCCTTGACGGTGCCCGAGAGGTCGATCACGCCGTCGGGGCGGTGGGGTGTGAAGGTGCCGCCGGTGCTCCGTGACCAGTCGAAGGCGTCGGCATAGGCCTCGCGAAGCTCCGCACTAGCCCGGGTCAGCGGCAGCTCCCCGCGAGCCATCATGCTGATCTCGGAGTCGGGCCGATACAAACTGAACCGCTCGTCGAAGACTCGGAACGCCTCTTCGACCTCGTCGAGAACGGATGCGGGGGCGGTGGAGCCGGCGAAGCGCAGACTCACCATGGTGCCCATGGTGTCGAACACGTGCACGCCCATGGTCAGAGCCCGGCCTGGTCGAGCGCCGACTGGAGCGAGCTGAGGTACCCGTCGCTGGTGTAGGTGGCACCCGAGACGCCCTGCACGTTCGCCGACTGCGCCGCCAGAACCTCTTGGCGCAGTACCGGCGCGGCCCGGTTGCTGATCGACACCGAGCGCTGATCCTTGTCGGTGAGCTGCAGCGCGGTGACATCGGTGATGCTGCCGTTCGCGACGGTGATCTGCACCTGCACCGGGCCGAAGCGGGTCTGCACGGAGGTACCGGTGAATGTGCCCGAAGCCCTGTCCGACGCCGGGGCTGTGGCACTCGCGCTGCTGCCGGCGGCGGTCGGAGTGGGCGCCGGGGCGGCCGCTGCGGAGGACATCGACCCGCCGTTGGGAGCCGTGGTCGTGGTGGTGGCTGTCGCATCCGGAACAGTCGGGGTCTGGCCCTGCGTGCCGAGCTGCCATCCCACGGTCAGCACGGCCGCCGACGACAAGATGCTGAGGGCCAGTGCGCGCGCCCTCACCAGTCGAACCTCTCGACGTGGATCTGGTCCTCGGGCAGACCGGCCGCCCGGGCGTCGCGGATCACCAGATCGATCCACGACTGCGGCCCGCACACGTAGAGATCGGAGTTCAGCAGATCGGGGAAAACCGTGCCGATCGTGACACCGTGGGCAAGTGCCTCGACCGACATCCAGGTGGCGAGCCCCTGCGGTCGCGGGCCCATCATCGAGAAGACCGCATTGCCGCGCATGCTGCGGAGGGCGCCGACCTCGTCCCACAGGTAGCTCTGCGAGGGATCGCTGCCGCGCAGCAGCACGGTGGCCTCGCCGGGGCGTAGCGTCGAGTGCTCGAGCATCGAGCGGATCGGCGTGATGCCGATACCCGCCGCGACCACGGCCAGCTTCGGGGCCACCCGGTGCGCCTCGGTGAACACGCCGTAGGGGCCCTCGATCGACACCCGGGCGCCGGGGCGCACACGAGAGATCGCCGCACTGCCGGTGCCGAGGTCGCGCACCGTCAGGCGCGCCGACGACGCCGTAGGAACCGCCGAGAAGGAGATCGGATGGGCATGCCACCAGGTGGCGCCGGTCCAGAACCGCCAGATCGCGTACTGCCCGCCCGCGGTCTGCAGGCGGTCGAGGTCCCGCCCGGCGAGGTGGATCGAGACGACCCCGGGGGCGACCTGCTCGACGCCAGCGACCCGGATACCATGTCGGGCGCTGCGCAGCGCGGGCACCGCGAAACGGAACACGGCAATGGCGCCGAAGGCGAGCACGTACAGCGCAATCCAGTAGACCCGCTGCACGGTGCCGTCGGCGAGCACACCGCCTGCGCTCAGCTGATGCGGCAGCGCCACGAGCACGGCCGCGTAGCTCAGCAGGTGGATGAGGTGCCAGGCCTCGTATGCGAAGCGCCGCCGCACCGCGACGACCGAGGTGACCACGACGGCGATGAGCAGGCCCAGCCCGAGGTAGGCGAGCGCCATATCTGGGCCCTGGAACAGGCTGATGGTCTCGGTGACGACGTTCGACCCGTCGGCCATCGCGTAGCCGACGGTGAGCAGCGCACCGTGGGCAAGGATCAGATACAGCGCGGGCTTACCGAGCTGCCGATGGAACGCCATCGCCGTGTCCTGCCCGACCACCCGGTCGACCGCCGGGATGCGAGCGGCGAGCACGAGCATCACCAGGATGAGGTCAGTGCCGACCAGGCCGGTCACGATGCCCGCGGCGGTCAGTGCGGTAGCGAGGCCGCTGACGGTGTTCAGACCGCCGTAGGCGAGCCACAAGGTCATGGCGGCGGCGACCGATGCCCAGACGAGGGCGATCATCGCGTCGGCCGTGCGCCTCCGACGTCGGCCCCGGATGCGCCGGGTACGGTCGACCGGGTCGACCATGCGGCGGGTCCGCACAGGGACGGTGGGTGCCGTTCTGAGAGTCATCGTGTCCTCGATTCGGGTGAGTGTCTTCTACCCTCCCTACAATCGTCCCGAATTCTTCCAGAATTCTTAGCCGAAATTCCCCGGGTCGCTTAGCCTCACCAACGTTGACGTGCCGGGACATCGGTGCTTGAGTGAGCGCATGTCGACCGATGGATACACCGCACCCGCGCTGCACGCCGACGAACCCCACCGGGGAGGCATCGCGCAGCGCCTCAACTGGCTGCGCGCCGGCGTACTGGGGGCCAACGACGGCATCGTCTCGGTGGCGGCGATCGTCGTGGGCGTCGCCGGAGCCACGAGCTCGACTGGTCCCATCCTCACCGCGGGCGTGGCGGGCCTGGTCGGCGGCGCGATCTCGATGGCGCTCGGGGAGTATGTGTCAGTCAGCAGCCAGAGCGACAGCGAGAAGGCCCTCATCGCGAAGGAGCGCGCCGAACTGCGCGACATGCCCGCCGAGGAGCTCGACGAACTCACCGCCCTGTACCGGGCCAAGGGCCTGAGCGAGAGCACCGCTACCCAGGTGGCCATTGAGCTCACCGAGCACGACGCCCTAGCGGCGCACCTCTCGATCGAACTCAACATCGATCAAGACGATGTCGTGAGCCCCTGGCATGCGGCGGCAGCGTCGGCGGCGGCTTTCACCATCGGGGCAATCCTGCCAATGCTCGCCATCCTGCTTCCCCCAGCGGACTGGCGCATCCCCGTTACCTTCGTCGCCGTTCTCATGGCTCTCGCGGTCACCGGCACGCTGTCGGCAACGATCGGCGGCAGCTCACGGCTGCGGGCCACGCTGCGAGTCGTCATCGGCGGAGCGCTGGCACTCGCGGCGACCTACGGGGTGGGGGTGCTCCTAGGAGCATCCGGCGTCGTCTGACCTTTCGGCCATGTGGTGCGAACGGGGCGTGACAAATAAGCCCCTTCCGCGGCTCATGGCCGCTTCAAAGAATCCTGGAAGAATTCCTGCCCAACCTTGAACCATGTTCGACACATTCTTTGGGCTTCCCCTGCATCCGTTCATCGTGCACGCGACAGAGGTGATCGTTCCGCTGGCGGCACTACTGGTCGTTCTGGCGGCCGTCTGGCCTCGATGCCGTCGTTGGGCGGGGTATCTGCCGCTTGGCGTCTCACTGGTCGCGCTCGTTCTCGTGCCCTTCTCGACACAATCAGGCGAGCGACTCGAGGCGCGGGTCGGTGGGAACGATCTCATCGAAACTCACGCCGCTCTGGCCGACGGACTCCTTCCCTGGGTGATAGGCCTCGTCGTAGTAGCAGGTGCCCTGCTGTGGTGGAACATCCGCGAGAAGCGCGCACGAATCGCAGCGTCCAGAGAGTCGGAATTGCCGGTCGCGGCGCGTCCTGGTTCGCGGTGGGTACCAATCATGCTGATTCTGCTGGCTCTCGTGGTGTCGACAGGAACCACCGTGCAAGCCATCCTCATCGGTCACAGCGGCGCCACGGCAGTATGGACCGAAGACATGGGCGCGCCAGCACTGTCCGGGGACGGAGACACAGACTGATGGGCCGTGCGAACGCCCATACCGCTACAATCTGGCAGGCGCGAGTCTAGATTGCCCGCGCGCAATAAAGATCAGCGATACTCGTCGGTGATGCTGACGTAAGTACCAGCGGTGTCTCCACGCCCAAGGCGTAGCGACTCGAAAAAGCACCCTCCTCCGCGAGGGAAGAGCTCTGTCTAAAGGTGTCTCGAAAACCAAAAGCTTTTTGAGGCGCTACCTAGAGTAGAAACTTGTCTCATCAAATACTTGGAAAACGCGGGCTGTATTTGTCTTATAAACTCGTCCCAACGTAAAACGTCTTACCTGCTTGCCGCACAGGGGTTTTTGAGTCACACTGGGCAGGTGAGGCATTTGGGATACACACGAGTGAGCACTTCGAGCCAAGACGCGGCCTTGCAACTCGACGCTCTTGCTGCAGCGGGGGTGCAGAAACGCGACGTGTTCGCCGATGTGACGTCCGGCAGCCGGAGCGCGATTGAGCGGCCCGGGATGAAGAAACTGCTCGAGTACGCGCAGTCCGGGGACACCGTGGTGGTCTGGCGAGTAGACCGGCTCGGGCGATCCCTGATCGATGTTTTGAACACCGTGAACCTCTTGCGCGAGCGCGGGGTGAATGTCCGCTCCATTTCCGATGGGATCGACCCGGCCACGTCGACCGGGCGGATGATGCTGAACATGCTGGCCTCGTTGGCCGAGTACGAGCGCGAGCTGATCGTTGAACGAGTCAATGCCGGCATTGCTGCCGCCCGGCAATCCGGAACCCGTTTCGGCCGGCCGGTCTCTGACCCGGCGGTGATTGCCGATAAGCTCGCGATCGCCAAAGATGCCCGCGCCAGGGGACGCACCGCCGAAGACGCAGCACGTCTGGTTGGCTGGAGCCGCGCGACGTTCTACCGCCACTTGGGCCAAGAATCCGCCTCTGTCAAGAGCCTGTGATCGGCCATGTCCCGGCGAAGCGAACCGCGCAGGGACGCACCGCTGGGACAAAACCAGAATGGCAGCAGTACCGTGAAAGCAGGAACCTCTTACAGCGGCCTGATCAAGGCAACGGCACGCTGGGAAATACTGCGGCAACACGTCGAAGACGGAGTGCCGCTGACGGTCTTGGCTGAGGAACACCATATCGGCCTGAGGACACTGCAGCGATGGCACCAGAGCTTCAAGCTCTAGGGGAAGCCTGGTCTGGAACCGGTGGCACAGGGCAAACGCGGACGCCGGATGCCCAGCGACTTCGTGAAGCTGGTCGAAGGCCTCGCCTTAGCTAAACTGCCCAGGACGACGGCAGCCATCCACCAGCAAGCTAACAAGGTGGCGCTCCACCAGGGGTGGGCACCGGTTTCCTACTCAACCATCCGCTCGATTGTCGGCGAGATAGATCCCGGGATGATGACACTGGCGCAGCAAGGCGCGGCGGTGTACCGCGATAAGTACGAACTGGTCTGGCGCCGCCGCGCCGAACGTCCGAACGCGGTGTGGCAGGCTGATCATACCGAGCTCGACATTCTGGTTTTTGACACTGGTCATCGGCCGGTTCGCCCGTGGCTCACCACGATCATGGATGATTACTCGCGAGCCCTGTGCGGGTACATGATCTTCACCGGTGCTCCCTCATCCTTGAATACGGCATTGGCGTTGCGTGAGGCGATCTGGCCCAAAAAGACAGCTGATTGGCCGATGTGCGGAATCCCTGATGTGCTCTACGCGGACCACGGAACCGATTTCACGAGCCACCACATGGCGCAGGCCGCCAGAGACCTGCACTTCGAAATCACTTTCTCTGCAGTAGCCCGGCCACAGGGCAGAGGAAAGATTGAGCGTTTCTTCGGTACGTTGAATACCGAGCTTTTGGCCCGGCTACCGGGTTACTTGCACAACGTACGCAATCCCAAACCCGGACTATCGATTAGTGAACTGGACACGGCGCTAGGTGAGTTCATTGGGCAGAATTACCACCAGCGTGAACACCAAGAGATCAAAGAAACACCTCAAAAAGCGTGGCAGGGCAACGGCTGGTTGCCGCGTCTGCCTGAATCCATCGATGAACTGAACCTGCTGCTGCTCACGGTCGCCAAACCTCGAATCGTCCACCGCGATGGGGTGCACTTCCAAGGGCTACGCTACATATCTCCCTTGCTGGCTGCCTATGTCGGAGAATCCGTCATCCTTCGCTACGACCCGCGAGACGTTGCCGAGATTCAGGTCTTTCATCGTGGCCAGCACATCTGCAAAGCTATGGATCCCACGCACGAACGATCCATCATGACCTTTAAGGACATCCAGAAAGCACGCTCTGCACGAAAGCGTCAGCTGCGCGGACAAATCAATGAACGAATCGCCACCGTCGCGGAATTTCTACCGGCCGGGCAACCAACCACGGAGGCACCCCAGCCTGATCCGGCGGTCCACCGAACCAAGAAAACGAAGCTGCGCACTTACGAGGAGGACGAGTAATGGGACCAACAACTTTTATCGCAACGAAGGAGCACCGCCGCTTCACTGAGTTCGCCAATGCGGTGCGTCGGCAGCGGACTATCGGGGTCTGCTATGGACAAGCTGGAATTGGCAAAACCCTATCGGCTAAACGTTATGCCAACTGGAGCCCGAAAACCGAGGCGTTAATAGAGGAATGGGGCCGACGGGAGGACAGTGACCTCCAGATCTACAAGGATCTGGCCAAAACGCGGACCGTCTTCTTCACCCCAGGGGTTCTGACGACGCCTAAGCAAATCAAGGATGAACTCTCTCTGGTCACCACCCGGACTTCGATCTGTATCCATCAACATCTCGATACTTTAGGTGCCATGACGGGCCCGATGAATCAAGACAAGCATGTTGAGCTGATCATCGTCGACGAGTCGGAGCGACTCAACGCCACTGCCTTAGAAGTGCTACGAGATAGGTATGACAGGAACAATATCGCGCTGATGCTGATTGGGATGCCTGGCATCGAAAAGCAGTTCAGTCGATACCCTCAGCTCTATAGCCGTGTTGGTTTTGCTCACGAGTACCGTCCGCTTGCTCAGGATGAACTGCATTTCGTTCTGCAACGAAAGTGGCGTGCCCTCGGAAAAACTCTGGACTTGGAGGACTTCACCGATACGCAAGCTGTCGCGGCGATCGCCCGTATCACGCGCGGTAATTTCCGGCTGATCGATCGACTCTTCACACAGATGCAGCGAGTCATGAAAATCAATGAGCTGGACACGATTACCGATGATGTTGTTGAAGCTGCGCGATCCACGCTAGTGATCGGAATCAGTTGAACCGCCAATATTAGGTGCGCAGAAACCGCCAAACGAAGTTAACAATCACACCATGGACCCATCATCGCAGCATCCACCGACATCGGCTCGAGGACAAGCTGTGATGTGTGCGTGAGCCTGAACCTTACGGGCCGCACCGATCAGGCCCCGTTCGATCGGTCGTTCGCGTACCGCGGCGCCATCGACTCCATCTGGTCCATGACCAGCTTGATCGCTTCGGGCTGCTTGTCCGGCGGGTACTTGTACTTCACGAGCAGTCGCTTGATCGACGATCGCAGTTTGGCGCGAACGTCGTCGCGCACGGTCCAGTCGGTGCGCACGTCGCGGCGCATGACTGACACGAGTTCGCGCGCGATCTGCGCAAGCACGTCTCCGCCCTGGACTTCGACGGCCGACTCGTTCGTGGCAACGGCGTCGTAGAACGCGAGTTCGTCGCTCGAAAGCGGTGGTGAGAACGTCGATCCGCGCGCGGCTTCGTCAGCCACGTCCTTTGCCAGCTCGATCAGCTCGGCGATGACCTCTGCAGATGTGAGCTGCTGGTTCGTATACCGGTTCATGACCTCGACGATCCGTTCTGAGAACGCCCGCTGCCGCACGAGGTTGCCGCGCGTCGCACGTGCCCCGGCATCCGTCAGAGACCGGCGGAGCGCTTCGATCGCGAGGTGCGCGTTCGGTGCGGCCTGCGCCTTCGCGAGGAACTCGGGCCCGAGGTCGTCGAGCGCCAGCCGCGGCAGCCCGGCCGCATCGTAGATGTCGAGCACTTGACCCGGCGTAATCGAATCGGCGACGAGCCCACCCAGCAGACGTGAGATCTCCTCTGGAATCGGTTCGTCGCGCGACTGCCGTTCGGCGGCGTCAAACTTCGCCATCCATACGCGAACCTCTTCATAGAACGCGATCTCGTCGCGCAGTTCCGCAAGCCCCTCGCGACCCGATCCGAGGGCCCAGGCGCGCGCGAGTTGACCGGTCGCGGCCCGGTATCGCGCCGCGAGTCGCTCGGATTCGAGTTCAGGCGCATTCAGCGGATTGCTCGCGTCCCGCAGGAAGTTCGTCGCGGTGGTCGCCGCCGTCCGCCACGCACGAGAACCACCCGCGGCCGCGATCGCACGCCAATCGCAGCCTGCGAGCATTTCACGAATCTGTGCGACGAGCTCAGTCGCGATCGCGACCGCTTCATCGACGTCACGGCCGATCGGCTTGTTCTCGCGGTCCGACACGGTGTACTCCGACAGCGCCGTCGCCAGGTTGTCGGCCAGCGGCGCATACGCGACGAGCAGGCCGTCCTGTTTGCCTTCAAACGTACGGTTCACCCGCGCGAGGGTCTGCATGAGCAGGGCACCCTTCAACGGCCGGTCGAGGTACAGCGTGTGCAACGGCGGCGCGTCGAACCCGGTCAGCATCATGTCCTTCACGATGACGAGTTCGAGTTCGTCGGTGGGGTTCTTCAGCCGCGCCTTGATCGCCTTGTTCTCCGAGTCGCGCCGCACATGGTCGCTCACGGGCGGCTGGTCCGACGCCGACCCCGAGTAGACGACCTTGATGCGACCGGCATCGAGCGCATCGGAATGCCAGTCGGCCCGCAAAGCGACGATCTCGTCATAGAGCCGCGCACAAATTTCGCGAGTGCCGCCGACGATGAGCGCTTTGCCGGGCGTCGTGAGGAACGGCTTCATCCGCTCACGCCGTTCCTCCCAGTGCCGCACCAGGTCAGCGGCCAGCGTCTCGATGCGTTCGGGCGCACCGTAGACCGCGTTAACAACGGCGACGGATGCTTCGAGTCGCGCCCGCTCAGTGTCGTCCAGGCCGAGCGTGTACTCGTCGGCGGCGCGATCAATGTCTGCTTCGCTCACCTCATCGGTAAACGACACCTTGATGAGCCGCGGCTCGAAGTAGACGGGCACGGTTGCGCCGTCCTCGACTGCTCGGGTGAGGTCGTAGATGTCGATGTAGTCGCCGAACACGGCGCGGGTATCGCGTTCGGCGAACGAGATGGGCGTGCCGGTGAACGCGATGAGCGTGGCGTTCGGCAGCGCATCGCGCAGGTGCCGCGCGTACCCGTCGAGATCGTCGTAGTGGCTGCGGTGCGCCTCGTCGACGACGACGATAACGTTGCGTCGATCAGTGAGCAGCGGATGCTGCGTGCCGGCCTGCTTCTCCGCCTCGGTCAGTCCGAACTTCTGCAGCGTCGTGAAGTAGATACCGCCGGTGACGCGGTTGCGCAGCTCGTCGCGCAACTGGGCGCGCTCGCGCACCTGCACCGGCTCATCGGGCAGCAGCAGGCTCTGGTGGAACGTCTGGAACAACTGCCCGTCAAGCTCGGTGCGGTCGGTGACGACGACCACGGTGGGGTTCTTGAGCTTCGGATGCCGCGAGACGAGGTTCGTGTACAGCTCCATCTCCATCGACTTGCCCGAGCCCTGCGTGTGCCAGACGACGCCAGCCTTGCCATTAGTCTCGACGGCCTGCACGGTCGAGCCGACGGCCTTCGTCACCGCGAAATACTGGTGGGGCTTGGCAATGCGCTTCGTGAGGCCGTCGGCGTTCTCGTCAAACGCGGTGAAGTTGCGCACGAGCTGCAGAAGCCGCTCCTGGTTGAACAGCCCAATGAGGGCGTCGTCGATGGGCTCGACCGAAACTCCGCCTTCGACACGAGGTTGCTGCAGCGGTGCGCCGTCATCGTCGACGTTCCACGGCGCGAAGTGGTTGAGCGGAGTGAAGGGCGTACCGTACTTGGCATCGAGCCCGTCGCTGGCGAGGGTCATGACGCAGAAGCGGAACGCCATCGGGAACTCCCGCAGATATGTCTGAAGCTGAGCGTGAGCGGGGGCGACGCCGGTGGACGCGGAGCCGGCGCGCTTCAGCTCGACGATAACGAGCGGCATCCCATTAACGAACAGCACGATGTCGAACCGGCGGTGCAGATCGCCCTGGCGGAGCGTGAGCTGGTTGACTGCGAGCCAGTCGTTGTCTGTAGGCTCGGTGCCGAGCAGGCGCAGCCGGACGTTCTGCTCGATACCGTCAGCGTCGATGTAGCCGAGCGGATACCCGCCGACGAGGTACTGGTGGATCCGGTGGTTTTCGGTGATCGCATCCTGCGATTTCGGAGCGGCGATCTCGGCCAGCGCCTGCTGCAGGTACTCGGCTGGTACACCGGGGTTGAGCCGGCGCAGCGCTTCGAGCAGACGCGGACGAATGAGGAGGTCATCCCACGTATCGCGTTCCCCGGTACCCGGCGCGATCTGATCACCAGCCACGGGGCGCCAGCCGAGCGGCTCCGCCAGCGTGTCCAGCGCATCCCGCTCCCAGAGGTCTTCCGTTAGTGCACTCATCGTTCCTCGTTCCCCCGCGCTTCGTGTTCAAACTTGCTGCCGTCGGATACCGCGGCCCAGATCTCTGTGGCAATCCAACGCTCGCGGCCACCACGACCCCAGCGCCCCGCCGACACGAGCCACCCACGCGCTTCCGCGCGCCGAAGCGCCGCCGACGCCGCGGGGCGACTGACCTCGGCATGGCGCATGACTGTTGCCACCGTGATGACCGGGTTGCGAAAGATGAGATCGATGACGGATGTCAGCGCCGAACGATCGTTGATCGTCTCTCGACGGTACCGTTCGCGCACCTCAACGAGAGCACGGATGCGCGCCGCGGCCCGCTTCGCCTGCTGCTCGATACCCTCGCAGAAGAACTGCACCCACTCCTCAATCTCGCCACGTTCGCGCACGGCCTGCAGACGGTCGTAGTACTGGTCACGGTTGCGCTCGAAGTAGTCCGAGATCGGAAGAATCGGAGCGCTAAGGACGTCGTCGGCGACGAGCATGAAACCAATCAATAGCCGTCCAATTCGCCCATTGCCATCGAGGAACGGATGGATCGTCTCGAACTGGTAGTGCATGAGTGCGGCACGCAGCACCACCGGCATCGTCGACGGCTCGTTCACGAACCGTTCCCAGTCTGCAAGCAGGTCGCCGATCTGTTCGTGATGCGGTGGAATAAAGCGTGCAGTCTCGGGTCGCGCGTTGGGTGAGCCGATCCAGACCGGTGAGCGCCGCAACTCACCAGGGAACTTCTCGTCGCCTCGCACATCCGCGAGGAGGGTCGCATGAAGCGCACAAATGAATCGCTGCGTCAGCGGCCACTTCTGCAGCAGCATTTGACCTTCTGCGGCCGCGTTGAGGTAGTTGTTCACCTCGCGGAGGTTCTCATCGTCGATCGGCTCGTCGGCATTCTCAGCGCTCAGCACATCACTAAGCGAGGCCTGTGTCCCCTCGATCCTTGAGCTTGCCAACGCTTCCTGCGCCATCGAGGGCCCAAGCAGCAGTTCGGGGTCATCAATCAGCATCGCCAGGCCGGAAAGCCTGCCCAGCGCGAGATCCGCGCGCGACACTGCAGCCAACGACTCCGGACTCAGGACGAGTTCCCGGGGGATATTGACCGGGAGGAAGTAGGGGTGTCGCCATGCGCCAACTGGGTTGGTGACGATCGTGCCGAATGCCGTGCTGATGTACTGCTCGGTGCGCATGTCTTACCTTTCCAGAAGACCGCAAAGATGAAAGATAAAGCGCGTTTAGCTTACTTCTTCGCACTGGTTTGACAAGGCTGCGGATGCTCGCGCACAGCGGTTCATGCCCCCGGTTACTTCCCCACGCGTTGCTCGGCCATCTTGCGGATGACATCGAGAAAGCCAGGTACGTACTGGTTCCAGGCTTCATCCATCTGGTCGAGCCTGATCTTCCCGGTATGCACGTGCTCACACAGACGCAGCCAGCCTTCACCCGTGGCACCGGTAAGTGCGGCAGCGACTCCAGCATTGACGACGCTCCCCGCTCCCGGGACGAGTTTGATCAAGCTGCTCGCGAGAGCGCGGCCCGCGAGTTGCGCGCCGAGATTCGCCAGGGAGCTCGTCGACAGCGCTGTCTTCATCTCGATGTCGTAGATGACCGCGATGCGGGCCATCATTCCGAGCTGGATCGGCGCCAGGGTAACGGCATCCGCGATAGGAAGCGGAACCGTCGCTGCTCCGGCTGCCGCCGCTGTTGCGGCGGCGATGACGGGTCGGGCGAGTTCTCGTTTCCAGGGAAGGTTGAGTCGTTGCGCAATGCGAAAGGCGTCCTTCTCGTCTTGAGGCGAGAGAGACAGAGTCTCTGCGACGAGCTCACCGAGGCCATGCCCCTTGCCCTTCCCGTGCTTATCGCTGGTGGAGGTCAGGATGACGCGCTCGTAGTTAATCGAAATCGGCTGGCCGCCCTCGACGGGGTTCTCGAGCCAGTTCACAAACTCTTCGACACCCTTCGCGACTCCGCGCTGACCCGTGATGGGGTTCCGCAACCAGTCGACCTTCGTCAGCACTAGAACGACTGGAAGCCCGATCCTGCTAAGTTCGTTGATCATCGCGATTTCGTGCGGCGCGAGGCGATCGTCGTTCGACTTGACGCAGTACCAGACGACAGAGATCTGCTCATTCTTCGGTCGCTTTGCGATTTCACGCAGGTGACCGCGCAGCTGCTCAGCTGGCGGCACCGTCGACCCAATCTCGAACCCTTCAACATCCCAGATACCGAGCGAGTCGTCGCTGAAATAATGCACCCCGCGGGTGACGGGCAGCCCCTTGCCGACCTTGGCCAGATCGCGCCCGAAGACCGCGTTGACAAGAGAGGACTTGCCAACGCCCGTGCCGCCGATCACTGCCAAGTTGAAACGGCCGTATCGCGACTTGGCGTCTCTCATGCCGTCAAGGAACGGCGTCTCATCGATGTTCGAGGTCTCGGGTTCAGCGCTCATCATCTACTCCTGTCAGTGTCGTGGCGCCAGCAGCGGCTGCCATTGCGTCAGCATCGCGTACGCGGAGCTTGCCGGACATCAACTGCGGCAGAAGCGCATCGCGCGTCGCGGCGAGGGTGCGGTTCTCTTCGACAGCCGCGATAACCGCCCTGCTGATGCTGTCCAGTCGCGCGGCGGTCCCCGCGGCTTGGTCAGGCCGGGGCCAGCGGATCGTCGCAGTTGACAGGTCCTTCCAGCTGGTGCGAGGCATTCGCGTTCCTTCGCTGGCAGCGACCACCTGCTCAATCACAGCATCGCTCGTAAGCGCCGCCAGCAACACGCTCGCCATCCCGTGATCGCTCGGCCGCACCACGAGGATGTCGGTCGAGCAGATGCCAGCTCGGGGTGCCAGGACCACCTTGTGGAAATACGGCCTCAACTTGCCAAAAAGCACGTCTTCTGCGGCGAACGCTGACTTAGCGCTGCTGACTTCCCCCGCAGTGCCCCCGTCCGTCAACCACATGTGCCGGCGCCCGACGTGCTCAAGCCCCACATACAATTCGTCAGCCGCGACCTTCGATGGAGAAACACTGACGCGCGGGGAGTTTGCGACTTGACCGACGCGCACGTCCGTCATCTCAAACTTTTCATACTCCGTTCTGATGACGCCGTCTGCAGCCAAAGCGAGGGCGGTGTTGGCGGCGATCTTGTTGTCGAGAGCGCCCAGCACCTCGGCGATCGCCTGCTGCTCGGGGAGCGGTGGCAGGCGAACGGACCAACTTCCCATCGAATTGAGTGGAATGCGGTTTACCGTCGCACCGTGGATTGTGTTCTGTTCGATGAGCTTTTGGAACGGAGGCGCGAGGTAGAAGTACAGCAGAAATCGCGGATCTACGAGATTACGGTTCGGGCGAAGCAGCCCCATCCGACGCCCAAGGCATGCCGTCACGCCTTCAGGCATGAGGGCCGCTTCACCAAGACGAGTTTCATACGAGAAGAGCAAGTCGCCTGCTAAAGGAGTCACGCGACGAGTCCACTTCGCAAAATCCTCGTCGGAGACATGGTCCGAGAGGTCGAGGTCGAGACGACCTCGACTTAGGCTCGAGATGTTCAGAAAATAATGACCCGAGTCCTGACGTTTGGGCGTGGCGTGAGGGCCATCGAAAACTTGGGCGATCTCAGAAATCGTGTAGGTCTTCACGACGCCCTCCCCAACTGCTCGCGCACAACATCCGCCAACCGCGCCGACTCGGCGAACTGCGCCTCGAGCTCTCCGCGCAGGCGCGCGAGCTTTTCTTCGATGGGCTCGCCGTCGTCTTCGATCTCTGGCGCACCGACGTAACGACCCGGGGTCAGCGCGTAGTCGGCGGCTTTGATCTCGGCGATCGTTGCCGAGTACGCGAAGCCGGGCACATCCTCGTACGGCTCGCCTTCTTGGCGGAGCCAGGAGTGATACGTGTCGGCAATCTTCGCGATGTCCTCATCCGAGAGTGCGCGTTCGGCACGGTCGACCATGTGGCCAAGGTTGCGGGCATCAATGAACAACACCTCGCCGGCTCGCGAACCCTTGTTCTTCGCGAAGAACCACACGCACACCGGAATCCCCGTCGAGCGGAAGAGCTGCGTCGGCAGCGCCACCATGCACGACACCAGGTCGGCCTCGACGATCTCGGCACGGATCTTGCCCTCGCCACCCGAGTTTGACGACATCGAGCCGTTGGCCATGACGACGCCCGCCTGCCCACCCGGGGCGAGCTTCGACAGGATGTGCTGGATCCACGCGTAGTTCGCATTTCCTGCGGGCGGCACGCCGAAGCGCCAGCGCGGATCGGACTCGTTGCGCGCCCAGTCTTTGATGTTGAAGGGCGGGTTCGCCATCACGAAATCGGCCTGCAGGTCGGGGTGTAGATCACGGGCGAATGTGTCGCCCCACCGCGGGCCCAGGTTGCCGGAGAGCCCGTGAATGGCGAGGTTCATCTTCGCCATGCGCCACGTGCGCTCGTTGAGCTCCTGCCCATAGACCGAGATGTCGCTTCCCTCGCCGTGATTCGCGTCGATGAACTTCTCGGCCTGCACGAACATGCCGCCCGACCCGCACGCCGGGTCGTACACCCGACCGTGCGTCGGCTGCAGCAGCTCGACCAGCACTCGCACGACCCCTGCAGGGGTGTAGAACTCTCCGCCGCGCTTGCCCTCGGCCGCGGCAAACTTCTCGAGGAAGTATTCGTACACCTCGCCCAGCAGATCGCGTGCGCGGCGCCCGTCCGTTCCTCCCTGCCCCTGTGCCGTGAATCGCGCAGAGTTGAACAGGTCGATCAGCTCGCCGAGCCGCCGCTGATCGACATTGTCGCGATTGAAAATGCGCGGCAGCGTGCCAGCCAGCTGCGGGTTGGCCTGCATGACCGCATCCATCGCCTCATCGATGAGCGCACCGATCGACTTCTCTGGGCCGTCCATCGACGGCCCCAGGCCCTTCGCGTTTTCCGCGAGGAACGACCAGCGTGCGTTTGCCGGCACCCAGAACACACCCCGCCCCGTGTACTCATCGGTGTCGTCGATAAGCTCGGCGATCTGGTCGTCGTCGTACCCGTCGGCGGTGAGCTCGGTGCGGATGCCGGCACGCCGCTCATCGAACGCATCCGACACGTACTTCAAGAACACGAGCCCAAGGATGACGTCTTTGTATTGTGACGCGTCCATTGAGCCGCGCAGCTTGTCGGCGGCTTTCCAGAGCGTGTCTTTCAGCTCTTTCATTGTCGACGGCGCCGGTGCGGCACCCTTCCGTGTCCGGGGCATGCAGTTCCTTACTTCAAGGCGGATGCTGTGGCATCCGATTCGGTCAGAGTGACGGTGCCGGCGGCCACGGCCGTCGTCAGCGTATCGATGTAGTGGTCGAGGCGAGCCACGCGATCCATGAGCGCCGCGCGCACGTCTGCGGATTCGGAGAGTGCGCGCCGGAGCGGCGCGATGGCCGACGGCGCGACTCGGCGGAGCATCCACCGTTGCCATGCGCCCGGCCCTCCGGCTTGGACTGCAATGTCGGCTGCGATGAGTTCCGGGACAAGCCCGCCCGAATCTGCCAGGGTGATCCGCAACACACGCGCGGGGTATGCGACAACCTTTGAGCCGTCGGTGTCAACCCACGCCGCGGCGGTAGGGCTCGTGCGGAAGACCACGTCACCGGGTCGAGTCAGCTGAGCGGAGGGGTGTTGCGTCGCGAATGTGAGCTGGTCGACGCGGGTACGGCCGATCGACGTGGGTTCGTCGAGGTCCGCTGCGGTCACGACCACCAGCCCTTTCTCGCCCAGCAGGTCAGGGTCAAGGCGTGTGCCCTGCACCCTCCGCAGGTGTCCAGCCGCGACCAGCTCCGATACCGACGCCGCAGGCGGGGCATCGTGCCGCTCCGGCGCAACCTCGAATGGAGTGAGGTCGGAACGGACTGCCGCGCCCGCCATGTCGAGCAATGCGGGGAGCGCCTTCACTTTCGCGCTGGGCGGCCGTGCTCCCCGTTTCGCCGACGCCACCAGCGAGCCACTGCTGGCCTGCAGTGAAGACGTGGTCACAAACCTCGCGAACCGGAAATGATGCGCACGAAGATCTCGGCGACCGCTCATGGCCGCCATCAGGTCTGAGACCAGGTCGGCGCGCGTCGCCGGGGTGAGTTGCGCATCGCTGAGATCTGCGACGGCAGTGGCCCGCTGCGCGGGCTGTACCTCGTCTGCTGGCTCCCCGAACACCCAGATCGCGAGTGACTCGCGGACCGCGCTGTCGACCAGGCCGGTCGTCAGCCGCGCGATTCCTCGTACCTGACCAGATCGAAGGATGTCTGCGCGCACCAACTCATCGGCGGGCGTCAACGGGTCGACAAGTGCCCGCGCAGGGCCGATCACAACTGCCGCATCGGCAGGCCGCAGCGACAAGGAGACTTCGTCGACTGCCTGCAAGATCGCGGCCACGTCTTCGCCTCGGCTCGACGGAACGCGAGCGACCACGACGGAACGAGTCGCCGGGTCAGCGCCGTCGCCGACCCAATACCCTTCGACCAGCAATTGGCGCCGGACGCGGCGAGTCTCCACGCCGGACGGGAGAACGGTAGCCACCTCGTCGCCGAGTTTGTCTGTGATCGCCGACGATAGTGCGGCATCAGTTGCATCCAGCACCACGCTGGTGTCATTGCTGGTGAGGGCGAGCGTGGCATCGACGACCAATGCGGTGACCTCTGCGACCAACTTTCCCGCGGAACCAACCGCACGGTTCGATGCCGCATGGCGTCGGGCGACAAGTGCCAGCGCGGCGGACGGCGAGTACGCAGCGTCAACAAGACGCGCTGCGTAGGCGAGCCAGGGCGCGCCCCGACCGACGTGTGCAGCGATCTCGCGATGAAGCATGCGGTCGGACGGGTCGAGCTCGGCTGCTGCGTCATTGAGCTGTGAGTGCGTGAGTTCACTGAGACTGTCAGTCTGCGCATACAGGGCGATCAGCGCCTCCAGTTCAGCGACCGCATCCGCGTTGGCAAAGGAGAAGCCCGCAGGAGTTGCAGCCGCCGCAGCATCCTCACGTGCATCCGGGTTGTTGCCATGCTCAGTGCGCACAAGCCAGTCAGCAACCTCGTCTGCGTTGAAGCAAGGTCGGCCGATCTCGTCCGTGACCGCCTTCGGAAATGGATCCTGAGTGGCCGCGAACCGTGCCCGCCACGTCGAGACCACGGGGCGCTGCACTCTGGCCAGCCGGGCGACACCGGCCAGGTCGATCAGGAGTGAGGGCGCCGTGGACATGAAACAAACGTACTTCAAGAATCTAGCCCAATAGATGCACTTGCTGATAAGGGGACTTATCAGCAGTCTCAATGAATTTCGCCCAATTTTGATCCACGATCGGTTCAACGACACCACCTCGTTATCACGGGCAGAGCGTTGCTGAGTTGCCCCGCCCGTGGGATCCACTTCCGCACCCTTTGGAGTAGCTCATGACCCACACCACACCGATCACCGCCGTCAACGAAATCAAGTGCCCGCATTGCGGGACCCACTTCACGATCGACGAGGCGCAGTACGCCGACATCGTGCAGCAGGTGCGCAGCACCGAGTTCGAACACGAGCTTCATGCGCGCCTCGCCGCAGCGGACAAGACCAAGGAGTCTGAGATCGCTCTCGCCGTAGCTAAAGAAGCTCAGCAGGCACAGAAGATCAACGCCGCGAAGGACACCGAGATCCAACAGCTCAAGTCCGAGCTCAAGTCCGCTGCGACCGATCAGGAACTCGCGGTCGCGAAGGCAGTGTCTGCGGTGGACAAGGATCTCGAAAAGGCGAAGAACACGCTGGCTCTTCAGTCCGCCGAGCAGAAGGTCAAGGACGCCGCGCTCAAGGAGTCGCACACCAGGGAGCTCGCCCTGAAGGATGAACTCATCGACCGGTATAAGGACATGAAGGCCAAGCTGTCGGTGAAGCTCCTCGGGGAGACCCTCGAGCAGCACTGCGAGACCGAGTTCAATCGCATGCGCTCACTCGCTTTCCCCAACGCGACGTTCGGGAAGGACAACGACGCATCCGCTGGCACGAAGGGCGACTACGTCTTCCGGGACTTCAGCGACGACGGTGTGGAGTACATCTCGATCATGTTCGAGATGAAGAACGAGTCCGACGCCACCGCTACGAAGAAGAAGAACAGCGACTTTTTCGCCAAGCTCGACAAGGACCGCATCGACAAGGGTTGCGAGTATGCGGTGCTCGTCTCGATGCTCGAAGAAGACTCAGACCTCTACGCCGGCATCACCGATGTCTCTCACGAGTACCCGAAGATGTTCGTCGTCCGTCCGCAGTTCTTCCTCGCGATCATCGCCCTGCTGCGCAACGCCGCGCAGGACACCATCATGGTCAAGGACGAGCTCGAACAGATCAAGAAGCAGAACATCGATATCACCGAGTTTGAGGCAGAGCTCGAAGAGTTTAAGTCGGCGTTCGGCCGAAACTACCGCCTTGCCAGTGGCAAGTTCGATGCCGCGATCAAAGAGATCGACGGTGCGATCGCCCGGCTCCAGAAGGTCAAGGACAACCTTCTCGGGTCGGAGAACAACCTCCGACTCGCGAACGAGAAGGCGACAGCGCTCACGGTCAAGAAGTTGACCAAGGGCAACCCGACTATGGCGGCCAAGTTTGCCGAGCTAGGCGCGGCCGACGAGCACGACCCTGCATAACAGTTTTCGGTGGGAGCCCTGCACGAGTGCGGGCTCCCACCGAAAAACGCTGAGCCCTCCAGTCCAGAGCTAAAGCAGCGCCTCGATGTCACCCGCCCCGAGCACATTTGGCTCGCGATCGCGCAGCAGCAGCGCAAGCCGCGCCGTCTCCTCGAGCTCTTCGGCGGCAGCCACCGCGGCGGCGAGCGTGGCCCCCGCCACAAGCGAGCCGTGGTGGGCAAGAATCACCGCCGGCGCGCGCGTGGCCGCCTCGCGAATCTCGGCCACCGCATCCGTCGTGCCGGGCTTGAAGTACGGCACGACGGGCACGTCGCGACCGACGCGCATCACGAAGTACGGCGTCAGCGGCGGGATGAGCGGCTCGCCCTCGCGCCAGAGGCAGCTCAGCGCCGTGACGTAGGTCGAGTGGAGGTGCACGATCGCACGGGCGTCGGGGCGCGCCTCGTACATCGCCCGGTGCATCGGCACCTCCTTGCTCGGCTTGCCACCGCCGATGTGCCGAAACTCGCCATCAAGCTCCGAGAGCTCGCTGACGTCGAGGCGCCCGAGCGAGGAGTTCGTCGGGGTCATGAGCAGCCCCTCGTCGACTCGCACGCTGAGGTTGCCCGCGGTGCCAACCGAGTACCCGCGGTTGAAGAGGCTCGCGCCAAACTCTACGAGCTGCTGGCGAGTTTCGGGATTACGCAATCGAGGTTTCCTTATCTGCGGCGAGCGCGGTTACACAAAGATGTCGGCGACGAGCAGCGAGACGAGGCTGGTCGCCCACGCGATCGTCGTCGGCACCGACCAGGTCAGCAGCTGGTGCTTGACCTCCTTGACACCGAGCATGCGGTTGACGACCCAGAAGAGCGAGTCATTGAAGTAGCTGAACACCATCGCGCCGAGACACGCGGCCTGCGCGGCGAGCGCGAGGTTCACGTCGGGCATTGTCGCGAGGATCGGCGCCGAGAGCGAGGCCGAGGTGATGATTGAGACGGTGCCGCTGCCCTGCACAAGGCGCACGGCAGAGGCGATGACGAACGGAATCAGGATGGCCGGCAGCGGCAGCTGCGAGACGAACTCGCCGAGCGCGTCGCCCACGCCGCTGTCGCGGAGCACCTGGCCGAGCGCGCCGCCGGCACCGGTGACGAGCAGGATGATGCCGGCCTGGTCGATGCCCTTCTCCATGGTCGCGAGGGTGGTCTGGCGCTTCTGCCCGATGGTGAGGCCGTAGATGGCCGCGATGACGCCAATGCCAACGGCGATGACCGGGTTCCCGACGAAGGATGCGACGCCAACGAGCCACTCGGGCAGCACGCCGGGCGCGCTGGTTGCGACCGCGTTGATGCCGGTGTTCGCAAAGATGAGCACGATGGGCAGCAGAATCGGCAGCATCGACATGAACAGCGACGGCAGCTCCTTCTCGCGCTCCTTAGCGAGGCTGTTGAACTCGCTGACCGCCTCGCTGGCGCTGAGCTTCGTGCCGGTGTCGACCTCGATCATCTTCTCGATCTTCGGGCCCATGTACTTTGCGTAGAGCGTCACGGTGAAGATCGCGGGGATCGTGAGGATCACGCCGTAGAGGATCATCTCGCCGATGTTCACGTCGAAGATGCCGGCCGCCCCGAGCGGGCCCGGCGTCGGTGGCACGGCGTGGTGGGTGAGCACGAGGCCGCCGGCGAGGGCGATGCCGAGCGTGAGGACCGAGCGGCCCGCGCTGCGCGAGAGCGCCTTCACGAGCGGGTTCAAGATGACGAACGCGCTGTCGACGAAGATCGGGATCGACACGATGTAGCCGGCGACCGCGAGCGCCCACTCTTCCTTGCGCTTGCCGAGCCAGCGCAGCAGGGTAATCGCGAGCTTTTCGGCCGCGCCGGACGCCTCGAGGATGGCGCCCATCATGACGCCGAAGCCGACGACGAAACCGATCGTGGCGAGGGTCGAACCAAAGCCGGAAGAAATCGAGCCGACGGTGTCTTCGGGCGACATGCCCGCCGACAGGCCGGCGATCGACGCGGCGATGACGAGGGCGAGCAGGGCGTGGATCTTCGTGCGCAGCACGAGGAAGATGAGGACCGCGATGGCGACGGCGAGGCCGACGAAGGCCCATGGGCCGACCGTCACGGCGCCCTCGGCCTCGGTGGCGGCGAGCACGGCCGACCGCGAGACGCCGACGGCGTCAATGAGTGCAATGTTCATTCGGGGAAGCTCCGTTGCTGCCTAGTTGCCGGTGACGAACTCGTCGCGGTACTGCCGCACGACGTCGGTGAACTGCTCGTCCTTGATGAACCCGAGCGCGAGCGGGCGGGCGACGTCGAAGTCGCCGGGCCACGAGCACACGATGTCCATGACCGCGGCGTCGTGCGCCTCGGTGACGAGCGCGCGAGCGTCCTCGCCCCCAACAGTGCGCAGCGCATCCAGCATCTCGGCGACCGTGACGCTGATGCCGGGCACGTTCACGGTGCGCCACGAGCCCAGCTTCTCGCCGGCGAGGTCAAAGCCGTGCACGAGGTTCGTCACGGCCGAGTCGGGCGACGAGAGCCACATGCGGGTGTCCTGCGGCACCGGCAGCACCGATGCTTCGCCGTTGAGCGGCTCGCGCAGGATGCCGCTCGCGAACGAGGATGCGGCGGAGTTCGGCTTGCCGGGGCGCACCGAGATCGTCGGCAGGCGGAAGACGCGGCCGTCGACGTAACCCTTGCGCGAGTACTCGTTCACGAGCAGCTCGCCGATCGCCTTGAACGAGCCGTAGGTCGACTCGGGCATGCTCGCGAGCGTCTCGGGCACGACGGCGGGCATCTCGCCGCCGAACACGGCGAGCGACGAGGTGAAGACGAAGCGGGGGTTGGTGCCGCCCGCGCGCGCGGCCTCGAGCAGGGCGCGCGTCGCCTCGACGTTGACGCGCATGGCGAGGTCGAAGTCGACCTCCGAGCCGCCCGAGAGGATCGCGGCGAGGTGGAACACACCGGCGGTGTCGGTGCCGACCGTCTCGCGCAGCAGCTCGACGTCGCCGATGTCACCGACTACCGATTCGACCCGAGCGTCGTCGATCTTCGACGCCGCGAGGTCAAGCGACACGATGCGATCGAAGTCGACCTGCAGCGAGCCCTCGTCGGCTCGGCGAAGCAGTTCGCGGATCACGCGGCTGCCGAGGAATCCGGCGCCACCGGTAACGATGATTTTCATGGAGTGCTGGCCTTTCAGCGGGATTGATGAGGGATACGCTGGCGCGCGGGATGCGCTAGCGAACGGTGGATGGGGTTTGGAGCACTTCGAGGCCGGCCTCGACGAGCGCGTCGTGGGCCGACTCGGGCAGTTCGGCGTCGGTCACGAGCCCGTCGAAGCGCTCGAGCGCGATCGACTTGAGCGGCATGACGCGGCCGTACTTCGTGCTGTCGGTGACGAGGAAGACGCGACGGGCGTTGTCGGCCGCCGTGTTCTTCACGATGTTCTTCGCCTCGGTGTGCACCGAGCTGCCGCGCAGGTCGAACGCCGGGGTCGAGATGAACGCGACGTCGAAGTTGAACTCGCCGATCGCCTCGGCGGTTGCCCGGCCCTCGGCCGAGAGATTGGCCCGGTCGATGATGCCCGCGGTGAGGTGCAGCTCGTTCGTCGAGCGCTCGGCGAGCCACTGCGCGATGACGAGGTCGTTCGTGACCACGACGAGGCCCTCCTTCGCGACGAGCGCCTTCGCGATCTCGAGGGTCGTCGTGCCCGCGTCGAGGAAGATGACGTCGCCCGGCCCCACGAGGGTCGCGGCGAGCGCGCCGATCTCGGCCTTCTCATCCGGCCGCAGGGCGGCCTTGTCGGCGTGCGCGAGGTCGAGCGACAGGCGCGACGGCAGCGTGACACCGCGCGCCACCGAGCTCACGCGCCCGGCCGACTCGAGCGCGGCGATGTCGCGGCGCACCGTCATGTGCGAGACGTCGAGCGCCTCGACGAGTTCGGCGATCGTGAGGCTGCCGCGCTCGGTGAGCAGCCGCATGATCGTGCGCTGCCGTTCGACGGGAATCATCGCTCGCCCTGCCAGTTCTCGTAGGCGTCGAGCCAGCCGAGCCCCTCGGTCGTGCCCACCGCCGGGCGGTACTCGCAGCCGACCCAGCCGTCGTAGCCCGTGCGGTCGAGCGCCTCGAGCACGAACGGGTAGAACAGTTCGCCGCGATCGGGCTCGTTGCGCGCGGGCACCGAGGCGAGCTGCACGTGCCCGATCAGGCCCGCGACCCGCTCGACGAGGTGGGTGATGTCACCGTCAGTGAGCTGTGCGTGATAGAAGTCGAACTGCAGCCGAACGTTGTCGCGGTCGATCTCGGTGACGAGGTCGACGGTGTGCGCGACTGTCGGCAGGTAGTAGCCGGGGTTGTCGTACGCGTTGAGCGACTCGAGCACGAGCAGGCGCCCCGCATCCTCCGCCTGGCCGGCGGCCCAGCGCACGTTCTCGACGTAGTGGGCGCGCAGCTCGGGGTCGTGAATGTCGCCCGCAAAACCCGACATGAGGTGCAGCTTCGGGCAACCGAGCACCTCGGCGTACTCGAGCGCCTGGACAATGGATGCGCGGAACTCGCCTTCGCGCCCGGGCAGGGCCGCGAGGCCCTTCTCCCCCGCGGCCCAGTCGCCGGGGTAGACGTTGAACAGCTCCATGGTGAGCCCGTACTCGTCGAGGCGGGCACGGAGTTCCTCGGCCGGCCACTCGTACGGGAAGAGGAACTCGACGGCCTTGAACCCCGCGTCGGCCGCGGCCGCAAAGCGATCGAGGAAGTCGAGCTCGGTGAACATCATCGAGAGGTTGGCGGCGAACTTCGGCATTAGCGTGACTCCCCTGTGGTCTGGTCGTTGAGGCCCTGGGCTCGTGAGAAGAAGTCGACGTCACCGAAGTTGCCGCTCTTCAGCGCGAGCTCGAGGGTTCCGTCGAGCGAGCGCACCCACGGCACACCCGGCGCGATCTGGGGGCCGATGTGGAAGCCCTCGACGCCGAGCGAGGTCGTGACGATGCCCGAGGTTTCGCCGCCGGCGACGATGAAGCGCGTCACACCGGCGCCGCGCAGCTCGGCGGCGAGCCAGGCGAACAGGCCTTCGATGGTGGCGGAGGTCGTCTCGGCGCCGTAGCGCTCCTGCAGCCCGCGCACGGTGGCGGGGTCGGCGGTGGCGTAGACGAGCGGCGCGGGGTTCGCCGACTGCTCGAGCACCCAGGCGAGCACCTCCTCGCGATAGGCCGTCTGCCCGGCAGCAGACTCGGTAAGCAGGCGGTCGACGTCGACGGCGAGTGACGGCGCAACCTCGCGGTAGGCCGCGACCTGCTTGTTCGTCATCTCGCTCGCCGAGCCCGACAACACGACCGCGCGGCCCTCGATGGGTGCCCAGTCGCCCGCCGCGCTCTCGCTCGCGCTCGCGGCATCCCGGCCGCTCAGCGCGCGGGCGAGGCCGCCGCCGATGCCCGAGCCGCCGGTCACGAGTGGCAGCTCGGTCGTCGCCTCGCCGATCGCGGTGAGGTGCTCGGCGGTGAGCGTGTCGGTCACGGCATAGCGGATGCCCTGCTCGCGCAGCTCCGCCAGGGCCCCGCGAATCGCCTCGGCGCCGCGCTCGATCACCGTGACTGGAATGACGGCCGCCTTGCCCTCCGACTGCGCCTCCATGAGGCGTACGAGGCTCGCGTCGGTCATGGGCGTCACCGGGTGGTTGCGCATGCCCGACTCGTCGAGCGGCACGCCGTCAACTTTGTGACGCCGGGCTACGCGCGGGGAAGTTTCGCCCAGTCGCGCTCGTTACGTTGCCGATAGGAGGTACAACATGACCGAGTATTTTGACCGCAACGACCGTGACTACACCAAGGTGTACAAGGAGCACACGCCCGACATCTTGAAGAAGTTTGGTGAGTTCGACGCCGCCGTCTTCGCCAAGGAAGGCCGCGAGATCCCGCTGAAGTACCGCGAGCTCATCGCGCTCGCCGTGGGCATCACGACGCAGTGTGTCTACTGCATCGACGCGCACTCGCAGAACGCCGTCAAGGCCGGCGCGAGTGAGGCCGAACTCGCCGAGGCCGCCTGGGTCGCGACCGCGATCCGCGCCGGTGGCGGTTACGCGCACGGCCGTCTCGCGTTCAAGCTCGCGGGCGACGCGGGCCACACGCACTAGTCGCGCGACGCGAGCATCCGCCGGTACTCGCTCGGCGAATAGCCGAGCGCCCGGCGGAACTCGCGGGCGAGGTGCGCCTGGTCGGCGAAGCCGAACTGGGCCGCCGCCTCGGCGATGGTGGCGTCGGCATCGGTGCGCAGCAACAGCGCCGCGTCCTGCAGCCGGCGCCGCCGCAGCAGCGCGTGCGGCGTGAGGCCGATGTACTTCGTCGTGATGCGGTGCAGCGTGCGCACCGAGATCGATAGCTCGCTCGCCGCCTCGGCGAGGCCGCCGACGCTCGGCGCCGACTCGAAGTAGTCGGCCACCGCGTTCGCGACGCGGCCCTCGTCGGTCACCGCGCCGACGCGCGCGACCAGCCACGGGGCGACCACCTCGACGCCGGCCGCGACCCCCGCATCCGCCACTCGCCGGGTCGCGGCCGCGTGCAGCTCGGGCTCGTCGAGCTCGACGTAGCGATCGCGCAGCGCCGCGGGCTCGGCCGTGAACGCCGGCACCGCGGCCGGCCGCAACCGCGCGCCGACCGCCCAGCCATCGCCGACGAGATCTTGCTGCGAGACCTCGGTGGTCGGCCCCGCAAAGCCGACGAGCGCATCCTCGACGACGAGGTTCGTGGTCGGATACGCGAGGATGCGCTGCGACGACACCTCGCCGGGTGCGAGCGACCAGCGCGAAAGCCACCACCAGTTCACAAGCTCGGCTGCGGTACCGCTCGCGGGCACCCGCCGGAAATCGCTCGGCAGCAGTTCGGGAAAGAGCGTGCCGCGGTTCACCGCAGGCTCGTCGTCGCGCATGGCACGAATGTACAAGCCTCCTTCGCGCCGGCGCTCGTAGTGTCGGCCGCATGACGACACCGCAGCCCGCATCAGGCACCCACACCACCGACGGCCGGCCGAACGGCTACTCGAGCATCACGCCCTTCCTCGCGCTCGCGCGCCCGGGCGACGCCCTCGACTTCTACCAGCGCGTCTTCGGCGCGAAGCTCATCAACTCATCCGAGGCTGGCGGCGCGGTCATCCACGCCGAGCTCGAGTTCTTGAGCGGCCGGCTGCAGCTCGGCACCGCCTCGCCCGAACTGCATCTGCTCGCGCCGAGCGCCGACAGCGACGAGGTCTCGTTCTCGCTCGCCCTCTACTGCCCCGATGTGGATGCGCTGGTCGAGCGGGCGGTCGCGGCCGGCGCCACGGTGCGCGAGCCCATCGCCGACTTCGCGTCGGGCGACCGCTACGCGAGCATCCGCGACCCGTTCGGCATCCGCTGGTCGGTCATGACCCGCGTCGAGGACCTCAGCGACGAGGAGTCGGACGCGCGCGTCAAGGAATGGCTCGCGCAGCTCAGCTGAGCCCGAGCTGCTCGGCGGTGCGAGCGACGACCTGTTCGAACACCGGGTCGGCGTCGAGGAGGCCGCCGACGAAGTGACCGCCGAGCTCGAGGTTGATGAAGCCCTGAATCGTCGACCAGGCGGCAATCGCCGCGAGGCTCGAGGCCGAGCCGACCTCGATCGTCACGCCGAACGCGTGCGCGAATTCGCTCATCGGCGCGAGCGACGCCTTCGCGGCGGGGTCGCTCACCTCGCCGTGCACGTGCCCCATGATGCGCAGCGCGGGGCCGAGCACGCGCGTGGCGGGCTCGACGGTGTCGCGCGGGGCGGCATAGCCGGGAATCGGCGTGCCGTAGACGAGCGCCCAGTCGTAAGGATGCGCGCAGGCCCAGTCGCGCATGGCGTGCGCCCAGTGCGACCACTGCGTCGCAAGGTCGGCGCTCGTGTCGGCGCAGCCCGCCTCGGCCGCGTCGGCGAGCTCGCCAAAGACGACGAGGATGAGCCGGGTGAGCAGCTCGTCGCGGCTCTCGACGTAGCGGTACACGGCAGAGGAGGCGACGCCGAGCTCGCGGGCGACGGCGCGCAGCGAGAGCTGCGCCGGCCCGACCTCGGCCATCTGCGCGCGGGCGGTCGCGAGGATGCGCTGCTCCATCTCTTCGCGGGCGCGCTGGCGTGGGGTTGGCGTGGTCGACATGCCCCCAGCGTGCCCCATTTCGAGAGCACTGTACACTTTTGTGAGCAGTGCTCTTGTTTTCCGATTGACGCGGTACCATGCTGTGTTTCGAGAGCAGTGCTCTGGTTTTCGCAGTCCGACCCCACCAACCCCATTCGGAGGACCCCATGTCGCTGCACCTCGTTCTCGGCGCCGGCCCCGTCGGCCGCGCCACCGCATCCCAACTCGCCGCCCTGCCCGACCACGAGGTCGTGCTCGCAAGCCGCTCGGGCACGGGCCCGGTCATCGCCGGCGTGCGCCGCATCGCGCTTAACGCCGGCGACGCCGCGGCGCTCACGAAGGCCGCCGACGGCGCGGCCGTCATCTACAACTGCATGAACCCCGGCAGTTACACCAAGTGGGAAGCCGAGTGGCCGCCGATCTACCGCGCGATGATCGCCGCCGCCGAGCGCACGGGCGCGGTGCTCGCGATGGTCTCGAACCTCTACATGTACGACCCCGCCGTGCAGCCGCTGCGGCCGAACGGCCCCGAGGGCACCCCCGACCACAAGGGTGAGCTGCGCGGCCGGCTCGACCGCGAGGTGCTCGAGGCGCACGAGGCCGGCCGCCTGCGCGCGGTCATCGTGCGCGCATCCGACTACCTCGGCGAGGGCATCGGCCAGAACGGCATGGGCACGCGCCTCATCGAGGCCGCCGCGAAGGGCAAGTCGGTGCAGGCGATCGGCGAGATCAACCTGCCGCACACCTGGACTTACGTGCCCGACGTCGCTGCCACCGTGATCGCCGCCGCCGCGAAGCCGGAGGCGCTCGGCCGCATCTGGTTCGCGGCGAGCAACGAGCCGCGCACGCAGCACGAGCTGCTCACCGAGCTGCTCGCCTCGGTCGACAAGCCCATGGTGAAGATCTCGGGCATGCCGATGTGGCAGCTCACTGTGATCGGCTGGGGCGTGCCGCTCATGCGCGAGGTGAAGGGCGTCTCGTACCAGTTCACTGGCCCGTGGCTCTACGACAACTCGGCGACGCGCACCGAACTCGGCGTCGAACCCACGCCCTGGGCCGAGGTGCTGCGCGAGACCGCGCTGCACAACGGCGCCGGCGCACCCGCCACGGCCGGCACACCCGCGTAGCGCCCGCGTCACACGGCGACTCGCAAGTTGAGCGGGTCGCCGTGTCGGCGTGAACTTGAGGCATGAGCACCACCGACAGCGCACGACCCGGCCGCCTCGCGGGCAAGGTCGCCTTCATCACCGGCGCGGGCGCGGGCATCGGCCTCGCCACCGCGCACCGCTTCATCGACGAGGGCGCAGTCGTCGCGGCCGCCGACCTCACGCCGCCCGACGCGAACGACTCGCTGCTGCCGCTGCAGGTCGATGTGCGCGACCAGGCGAGCCTGGATGCGGCGGTTGCGGCCACGCTCGAGCGCTTCGGCCGCATCGACGTGCTGTTCGCGAACGCGGGCGTGCTGTTGCCCGAGGCCCCGGCCGAGGAGCTCGACGAGGCCACCTGGAACACCGTCATCGACATCGACCTCTCGGGGGTCTGGCGCACCGCCAAGGCGGTCTTCCCCGCCCTGAAGCAGAACCCGAACGGCTCGAGCGTGATTCTCGCGTCGTCGACCGCGGGCATTCGCGGCGGCGCGAACACGAGCGCCTACACCGCGGCGAAGACCGCGCTCGTCGGCCTCGCGAAGGTCTGGGCACACGAGCTCGGCGCGTTCGGCGGCCGCGTCAACACAACGCATCCGACCGCCGTCGGCACCGACCTCGTGCTCAACGAGGGCAACCTGCGCCGCTACCGACCCGACCTCGTCGACCCGACGCCCGAAGACGTCATCGAGCCGTTCAAGCGCGGCAAGCTGCTCGACGTGCCGTGGATCGACCCCGTCGACGTCGCAAACGCCGTGCTCTTCCTCGCCTCCGACGAAGCCCGCTACATCACGGGCGCGAACCTCACGATCGACGCCGGCTCCACCACCAAGTGGGGCTAGGAAGATAGGACTCTCATGACGCTCACGACCCAGGACCTCCTCGACCGCGCCGAGATTCTTGACGCGATCAACGCCTACTCGCACGCGCTCGACCAGCGCGAGTGGGGCATCCTCGCCGACGCCTTCACGCCCGACGCCGACATCGTGCTCATCGACCGCGACACCCACTACACGCCGCAGTCGCTGCAGGATGCGCTGAGCGGGCAGAACGACTCGACCCGCCTCTCGGGGCAGCACGTCAACGGCAACACCCGCTTCGAGATCGACGGCGACACCGCGCACACCGTCACCGAGGTACTCTGGGTGACGCTGCAGACGACCGACGACCCCGAGTCGTTCAAGCACATCCGCGCCGGCGGCATCTACGTCGACGACCTCGTGCGCACCGACGCCGGCTGGCGCATCGCGCGCCGCGAGCTCGCGCTGAAGAACCGCGTCATCGAGTACCTGCCCTACGACGCGGCCGACGTCGAGAACATCCGCTACACCCTCGCCTCAAGCTGGTACAAGACCGCCTAAGCCAGGCGTGCGGCGGCGCTTTCACGCATCCTGAAGCTTGCCGCCGCACACTGCTCCTGTGGCCGGAATCACCGGCCCGCGCAAAGGAGCAACCATGTCGAAAGTCCTGATCATCGCCGGCGATTTTTCCGAGACCCTCGAAGTGTTCTACCCCTACGAGCGCCTGCGCGAGGAGGGCTACGAACCCGTCATCGCGTCGCTCGAGAAGAAGCGCCTGCAGTTCGTGGTGCACGACTTCGAGCCCGGATATTTCAGCTTTACCGAGAAGCCGGGGCACGGCTGGGACGCCGACATCGCGGTCGCTGACGTCAACCCCGACGACTACGTTGCGCTCGTGATCCCCGGTGGCCGCGCGCCCGAGTACCTGCGCAACAACGCCGACGTGCAGCGCATCGTGCAGCACTTCTTCGGGGCGGATGCGCCGGTCGCGTCGACCTGCCACGGCCCGTTGATCCTCGCGAAGTCGGGCGTGCTCTCGGGCCGCACCTCGTCGGGCTTCCCCGAGGTCGCGCCCGACATCGAGTCAGGCGGCGCGACCTACCAGGGCGGCGAGGCGGTTGTCGACGGCAACCTCGTCACCTCGCGCGCATGGAACGACAACGGCCCCTGGTTCGGCGCCTTCATCAAACTGCTGCGCGAGCGCGCGCCGCTCGCCTAGCGAACGAACGAATCGGCCCCGACCGAGCGCACCGGGGTGAGGCGCTCGAGCTGCGTCACATGGCGCGGCTCGAGTTCCTCGACGGTCGCGACGCCAAGCAGCGCCATGGTGCGCTTCACCTGCGAGCCGAGGATCTCGATCATACGGTCGACGCCCTCGCGGCCACCAGCCATGAGGCCGTAGAGGTATGCACGGCCGACGAGCGTGAACTTCGCGCCGAGCGCCATCGAGGCGACAATGTCGGCGCCGTGCATGATTCCCGTGTCGATCATGACGGTGGCGTCGGCACCGACCTCTCGAACGACCTCGGGCAGCAGGCGGAACGGAATTGGCGCGCGGTCGAGCTGACGGCCGCCGTGGTTCGACAGGATGATGCCGTCGACACCCTTATCGATGAGCCGCACCGCGTCGGGCACGTTCTGCACGCCCTTCACGACGAGCTTGCCCGGCCACATCTCGCGGATGATCGTGAGGTCGTCGTCCGAGATCGTCGGGTCCATCGCATAGTTGAGCAGCTCGCCGACGGTGCCGCCGGTCGTCGAGAGCGAGGCGAACTCGAGCTTCGGCGTGGTGAGGAAGTCCCACCACCACCACGGGCGCGGAATCGCGTCGACGATCGTCTTCACCGACAGCTGCGGTGGAATCGAGAAGCCGTTGCGGGTGTCGCGCATGCGGTTGCCCGCGATCGGGGTGTCAACCGTGAACATGAGTGTGTCGAAGCCGGCCTTCGCGGCGCGCTCGACGAGGCCGTACGAGATCTCGCGTTGGCGCATGACGTAGAGCTGGAACCAGTTGCGACCGGTCGGGTTCGCCGCCTTGACGTCCTCGATCGACGTCGTGCCGAGCGTCGAGAGCGAGAAGGGGATGCCCGCGGCCGCGGCAGCGCCGGCGCCGGCGGTCTCGCCCTCGGTCTGCATGAGGCGCGTGAACCCGGTGGGCGCAATGCCGAACGGCAGAGCGCTGCGCCCGCCGAGAATATCGACCGAGGGGTCAACTTCGGGTGCCGGGCGGAGGATGTCGGGGTGGAATTCGACGTCACGGAACGCCTGGCGTGCGCGACGCATCGAGATCTCGTCGTCGGCCGCACCATCGGTGTAGTCGAACGCGGCGGCGGGCGTGCGGCGCTTCGCGATCTTGCGCAGGTCAGCGATCGTCAACGCTTGCGACAGTCGACGGCGCTTGAGGTTGAAATCAGGCTTCTGCAAATGCAGATACTCGAAAATCTCCGACGGCTTTGGAACCTGACGCTGCACCATATTTTCGTCCTCTTGTTCAGTAGTTCTCGTTGCTCGACACCCGCGGAGTGAAGCGGCGCAGGTCAACGGTCTGCGCAATCAGCGCTCGCAGGGCTTCCAGGTCGCCACGCACGGCGCCAAGGGCCCGCGCCTGCACAACGAGGTTGCCGAGCGCGGTCGCCTCGACCGGCCCGGCGACAACAGTAAGTACAGCACGGTCGGCCGTGAGTTGGCAGAGCAGGGTGTTGAGCGAGCCACCCCCGACGAGGTGGATCGCGCCCACCCGCTTGCCCGACAGTTCGGCAGCGCGGTGTACGGCATCCGCGAACGCCGCGGCGAGCGACTCGAGGATGCTCCGCACCAGCTCTGCGCGCCCGCTCGGCACCGCGAGGCCGCGGCCCGCGAGCCACTCGGCGATGCGCGCGTGCATGTCGCCCGGGGGCGCGAATACTGGGTCGTTCACATCAAAGACGGGCTGCGGAGCGCCCACGTCGGCCGCCGCGGCGAGCAGCTCGCCGAAGTCGATCGCCGCACCGTCGGCGCGCTCCCAGCCGCGGATCGTCTCGGAGAGCACCCAGAGCCCCATGACGTTGTGGAGGAAGCGGGTGCGGCCGTCGACGCCGCGCTCGTTCGTGAAATTCGCAGCGCGGGATGCCTCGGTGACGACAGGCGCCTCGAGCTCGACGCCGACGAGACCCCAGGTACCGCAGCTGATGAACGCGACGTCGGGGTCGGTCATTGGAATACCGACGACCGCCGAGGCGGTGTCGTGTGAACCGACCGCGAGCACCGGCACGCGCGTGCCGAAACCGGTGGCCTCGCCGACGCTCTCGCGCAGTGTGCCGATTTCGGTGCCGGGGTCGACGAGCGGCGGCAGAATCTCGGTGGGAATCCCGAGCTGCTGCGCGAGGTCGAAGTCCCACTCCCCCGCGAGCGAGAGCAGCCCGGTCGTCGAGGCGTTCGTGCGCTCGGCCACCTCGGCGCCCGTGAGCCAGTATCCGAGCAGGTCGGGGATGAGCAGTGCCCGGTCGGCCTGCGCGATCCGCGTCTCGTCAAGCACCTCCGCGACGTACTGGTACACCGTGTTGAAGGGCAGGTACTGCAGGCCGTTGCGGGTGTACAGCTCGGCGAAGGGGATGCGCTTGTGCGCGAGCTCGGCCGCCCGCGCGCCCCGCTCATCTCGGTAGTGGAATGGCACACCGAGCATGCTGCCGCGGCGTAGCAGCGCGTAGTCAACGGCCCACGAGTCGATGCCGATCGACTGCAGCTGGGCGCCCGAGCGCCGCTGCATCTCGCGGCCCGCGTCGCGCAGGCCGTCGAGGATGCTGCGATAGAGCTCGACGATGTTCCAGTGCAGCCCATCTGGCAGCTCGACGGGGGTGTTCGGGAACCGGGCGACCGTGTGCATCCGCAGCTCGCCCGGCCCGACTTCGCCGACGATGACCCGGCCGCTTGTGGCGCCGAGGTCAACCGCAGCGACGTGTGCGCTCATCGCCGCGCCTATCGCAGGAACGCGGCGGCGACGCCGGAGTCGACGGGCAGGTGCACGCCAGTGGTGCGCGAGAGCTCCGGGCCCGTGAGCACGTAGACGGCGTCGGCGATGTTCTCGGGCACGACCTCGCGCTTGAGGATCGTGCGGTTCGCGTAGAACTGGCCGAGGTCTTCCTCCTTCACGCCGTAGGTCGCGGCGCGCTGCGCGCCCCAGCCACCGGCGAAGATGCCCGAGCCTCGCACGACACCGTCGGGATTGATGCCATTGACGCGCACACCGTGCTCGCCCAGCTCGACCGCGAGCAGTCGCACCTGGTGCGCCTGGTCGGCCTTCGTCGCCGAGTAGGCGATGTTGTTCGGGCCCGCGAACACCGAGTTCTTCGAGGCGATGTAGACGATGTCGCCGCCGAGCTGCTGATCGATCAGCACCCGCGCCGCCGCCTTCGCAACGAGGAACGAGCCCTTTGCCATGACGTTGTGCTGGAGGTCCCAGTCGCGTTCGGTGGTCTCGAGCAGCGGCTTCGACAGCGAGAGGCCGGCGTTGTTCACGACGAGGTCGAGGCCGCCGAACGCAAGCACCGCTTCGTCGACCGCGGCCTGCACGGCGGCCTCGCTCGAGACGTCGGCGGCCACGCCGATCGCGACGTCGCTCGAGCCGAGCTCGGCGGCCGTGGCCTGCGCCTTCTCGAGGTCGAGGTCGGCGATAACGACGCAGGCGCCCTCGCGGGCGAGTCGGGTCGCGACGGCCTTGCCAATGCCCGAGGCGGCGCCGGTGACGATGGCGATGCGGCCCTGGTGCGAGCGCGGCTTCGGCCGACGCTGCAGCTTCGCCTCCTCGAGCGCCCAGTACTCGATGCGGAACTTCTCAGACTCGTCGATGGGTTGATACGTCGACAGCGCCTCGGCGCCGCGCATCACATTGATGGCGTTGACGTAGAACTCGCCAGCGACGCGGGCGGTCTGTTTGTCGGCGCCGTACGAGAACATGCCGACGCCCGGCACGAGCACGATAAGCGGGTCGGCCCCGCGCATGGCGGGCGGCGCCTCGTCGGCGTAGCGCTCGTAGTAGGCGGCGTAGTCGGCGCGGTAGGCCTCGTGCAGCTCGCGCAGACGCGCGGTCTGCTCCTCGACGGATGCGGTGGACGGCAGGTCGAGCACGAGCGGCTTCACCTTGGTGCGCAGGAAGTGGTCGGGGCAGCTGGTGCCGAGCTCGGCGAGGGGCGCGAGCTTCTCGCGCTGGAGGAAGTCGAGGACCTCCTCGGAGTCGGTGTAGTGGCCGACCATGGGTTTGTCGGCCGAGGCGATGCCGCGAACCACGCCCGCGAGCGCGGCGGCCCGCGCATGGCGCTCGGCCTCGGGCAGCGGCTCGAAGCCGGGCACGACGGCGCCGAAGGGCTCGGCCGCGCCGTTCGCGGCGATGTACTCCTCGGCGGTGCGGATGATCCAGAGCGAGTGTTCCTCAGCCTCAGCCGAGGTGTCGCCCCACGCGGTGATGCCGTGGCCGCCGAGGATGCAGCCAATCGCCTCGGGATTCGCGTCCTTGATCGCGGCGATGTCGAGCCCGAGCTGGAAGCCGGGGCGGCGCCAGGGCACCCAGACGACGCGCTCGCCGAAGATCTTCTCGGTAAGTGCCTCGCCGTCGGCGGCGGTCGCGATGGCGATGCCGGAGTCGGGGTGGAGGTGGTCGACGTGCGCGGCGTCGACGAGCGCGTGCATCGCGGTGTCGATCGACGGCGCGGCGCCGCCCTTGCCGTGCAGGCAGAAGTCGAACGCGGCGACCATCTCGTCCTCGCGCTCGACGCCGGGGTAGACGTCGCGCAGGGCTCGCACCCGGTCGAGGCGAAGCACGGCGAGGCCGGGCTCGGTGAGGGTGCCCAGGTCGCCGCCCGAGCCCTTCACCCAGAGCAGCTCAACCGCATCCCCCGTCACCGGGTCGGTGTCGCTGCCCTTGGCTGAGGTGTTGCCGCCGGCGTAGTTCGTGTTGCGCGCATCGGCGCCGAGCCGGTTGCTGCGGGAGAGAAGATCGGCGACGGCCGGATTCGTGGTGGTCATGCGAGTGTCGTCTGCTTTCTACGCGCCCCAGGAGGCCTGCTGGCCCCCGACGCGTTCCTGGGCGATCAGCTGCTGGTAGCCCGACGCGGCGTAGGCGCGCATCGGATTGGCGGCGAAGCCGCGCACGGCGGTCATGGCGACGAGCGCGACGACGACGAGCAGCAGCACGATCGCCATCTCACGGCTGATCAGGAGGCGCTTCCACGCGGGGCGCCCGAACGGCGCAATCACGCGGGTGGGGGCACCGACGGCCGCCTCGGCGGGCGTCGGTTCGCGGGTGGTGTCGATGGTGGTCATGCGTTGCTCCTGGCCGTCTCTGGTTCGGGCACTCCGGGCGGGGGCGGGGCATCCTCCCGGCCGCGAGATTCGATGAGTCGTCGTTTCTGGCGCAGCGCGACCGCGCGGTCGAGCACGATGGCGCCGAGGATGAGCAGGCCGACGACGAAGCGCTGCCAGAAGTCGGGGATACCGAGCACCGGAAGTGCGCGGTTGATGGTGGCGAGCAGCATGCCGCCGATTGCGGCGCCCCAGAGGGTGCCGACGCCACCGGTGATCGCGACGCCGCCGATGACGGCCGCCCCGACCGCGTCGAGCTCCCAGCCAGAACCGGCCTGCGAGTTCACGGTGCCGTAGCGCGCCGCGTAGAACACGCCGGCGAGGCCCGCGAGCGCACCCGAGAGCACGAACGCCGTCAGCACGCGGCGCGTGGTCTTGAGGCCGTAGAGCTCGGCAGCGGCGGGGTCGGAGCCGATCGCGTAGTACTCGCGGCCGCCGCGGGTGTTCTTGATGAGCCAGGCCGCAATGAACAGCACGATGAAGGCGATGATCGCGAGAATCGGAATCGAGAGCACCTGGCCCGTGCCGAGCGAAAGGAAGTCGCGGGGCAGGTCGCTCGCGTTGATGCGGTCGCTTCCGGCCCAGAGCACGTTGATGCCGCGGTAGGCGTAGAGCATGCCAAGCGTGATCACCATGGCCGGCACCCGCGCGAAGGCGACGAGCGCGCCGCTGATCAGGCCGAGCACGCCGCCGAAGATGACGACGAGCACGATGACGAGCAGCATCGGGATGCCCGGCAGGTCGATGAACAGGCGGCCAGTGAGGTAGGCAGACAGGCCCATGACCGAGCCGACCGAGAGGTCAACGTTGCGGGTGATGAGCACAATGCCCTGGCCGACCGCAACGAGCACGAGGATCGACGGGGTGAGGAACAGGTCGCGCCAGCCGTCGGCCGAGAACGTGAAGTTCGGGTTCTTCGCGGTCGCGGCGACGATGACGATGAGCAGGGCGAGCAGGATGCTCAGCTCGCGCACGCGGCCCATGAACGAAATGCGTCGGCTCACCCGAGAGGTCGGGATCGCGGTGGTAGCGACGGGCTTCAGCCCGGGAAGATTGCTCATGCCACGGACTCCTTGGCATCGTGGGTTGCGAGGTGCATCACCGATTCCTGCGTTGCCTCGTCGCGCGTGAGCTCGCCGGTAAGCCGACCCTCGCGCATGACGAGCACGCGGTCGGCCATGCCGAGCACCTCCGGCAGCTCGGACGAGATCATGAGCACGGCCATCCCCTGCCCCGCGAGCTCAGAGAGCAGGCGGTGCACTTCGGACTTGGTGCCGACGTCGATGCCGCGGGTGGGCTCGTCGATGATGAGCAGGTCGGGGTTGCGCGAGAGCCACTTCGCGAGCACGACCTTCTGCTGGTTGCCGCCCGAGAGGGTCGAGGCGACCGTGTCGAGCGCGTTCGTCTTGACCTCGAGGCGGCTCGCCCAGATGGCGGCGGCGCGGTTCTCGATGCCGGTGGTGATCAGACCCCACTTGGCGAGGCGATTGCGCAGGGCGAGGGTGACGTTGCGGCCGACCGTGTCGTCGATGACGAGGCCCTGGTAGCGGCGGTCTTCGGGCACGAGGGCGATGCCGGCGCGCATCGCGGCCGCGGGCGAGCCCTTCGCGAGCGTCTTGCCCTCGAAGCGCACCGAGCCGGTGCGGTAGGGGTCGACGCCGAACACCGCGCGGGCGACCTCGCTGCGGCCGGCGCCGACGAGGCCCGCGAGTGCGACGATCTCGCCGCGGCGCACCTGGAACGAGATGTCGCTGAACACGCCGGGCTGCGTGAGGCCGTTGACCTCGAGCAGCACCTCCCTGATCTCGGCGGGCTGCTTCGGGAACAGCTCGGTGACGTCGCGGCCGACCATGCGCTTCACGATCTGGTCGACCGTCGCGTCGGCGGTCGCCACCGTCTCGATGTAGGCGCCGTCGCGCATCACCGTGATCTGGTCGCAGAGCGCGAAGACCTCTTCGAAGCGGTGCGAGATAAAGATGAGGCCGCGGCCCTCGTCGCGCAGGGCGCGGGCGATCGTGAACAGCCGGTCGACCTCGACGCCCGAGAGCGCCGCGGTGGGCTCGTCCATGATCAGCAGCTTCGCGTCGAGCGACACGGCCTTCGCGATCTCGATGACCTGCTGGTCGGCGATCGAGAGGCCCTCGGCGGGGCGGTCGGGGTCGATCTTCACGCCGAGGCGGGTGAACAGTCGCTCGACCTCGTGGCGCATCTCACGCGAGTCGATGCGACCGAAGCGGCCGACGGGCTGGCGGCCCATGAAGATGTTCTCGGTGACCGAGAGGTCGGGGAACAGCGTCGGCTCCTGGTAGATCACCGCGATGCCGGCATCCTTCGACTGGGCCGTCGAGCTGAAGTCGACGTCTTCGCCGTCGAGGCGCAGGGTGCCCGAGTCGCGCTGATAGAGGCCGGCGACAATCTTCACGAGGGTGGACTTACCGGCACCGTTCTCGCCGACGAGCGCGTGGATTGACCCGCGGTCGACCTTGATGGTGCCCGAACGCAGCGCGACGACCGACCCGAAGGTCTTTCGCACGTCGCGAAGTTCTAGGACTGCAGGGGCGGACATGCTCCGTCCTCTCATCATTGCGAGGCTCACGCCAGAGGGAGTGGGATGCGGTCGGCGGGCACCGACTGCGGGCGGAAGTTCCAGGAGCCGCTCTGCTCCTTCTTGAAACGTTCCAACCAATTGCTCTGAACGTATGACACCACCGTACGCATGCCGAGCAACGCATTTATTTTTGATTCGGACCAACTTGGATATGATTCGGTTCAAGGAGTTCAAGGAGCTCAAATCAGACGGTTCATCGGCGAACCCTGACCTGCGCAGAGCACCGATTCCGGCGTGATCAGAGAGGCGGAGGCACTCATGGGTGTGAACATGCGCGACATCGCAACCGCCGCTGGCGTGAGCATGGGCACCGTGTCGAACGTGCTCAACCACCCCGAGCGCGTCTCGCCGAAGCTCGTCGAGCGCGTGCAATCGCACATCCTGCGCCTCGGTTACGTGCGCAACGACGCCGCCCGGCAGCTTCGCGCGGGTCGCAGCGACACCGTCGGTCTCGTCGTGCTCGACCTGCGCAATCCCTTCTTCACCGAGGTCGCGCGCGGCGCCGAGCTGCGTGGCGAAGAGCACGGGCTCAACCTCATGGTGACGAACAGTAACGACCGCACCTACCGCGAACTCACCCACATCGACCGCTTCGAGGAGCAGCGCGTGCGCGGCGTGCTCATCACACCGACGCCCGGCGGTATGGAACGCCTCCACCGACTGCGCGACAACGGCACTCCGGTCGTGCTCGTCGACCGCGAATCACGCGACCTCTCGTTCCCCTCGGTATCGGTCGACGACGTCGCGGGAGGCTACCTCGCAACGAAGCACTTGCTCGACTCGGGCCGCCGCCACATCGCGTTCGTCGGCGGGCCGCTCTCGATCCGCCAGGTCGCCGACCGCCTCGAGGGTGCCCAGAAAGCCGCGGCCGAGGTCACCGGGGCGACCGTCGAGTTTCTCGGCACGCCCGGCCTCACGGTCGGCGCGGGCCGCGACGTCGGACGGACGCTCTGCGAGCGCGACGCGGCGACACGCCCCGACGGCGTGTTCTCGGCGAATGACCTACTCGCCGTTGGCCTGCTGCAGGCGTTCGTGATGATCGGCAAGCTCGCGATTCCCGACGACATCGCGCTCGTCGGGTACGACGACATCGACTTCGCGGCCTCGACCGTGATTCCGCTCACCTCGGTGCGCCAGCCCGCTGAGATCATCGGCGCGACGGCGGTCGACCTGCTCGTCGAAATCGCCGACAACCCCACGGGAACGCACGACCGCGTCGTGTTCCAGCCCGAGCTCGTCATTCGCGACACGGCGTAGCCGCCGCGCGCATCCGGCCCGGGCCTGCGCATCCAGCCCCGCGCATCCCTGCTACGGCGCGAGCACCAGGCCGATCACGAGAATCGCGGGGAACGCGAGCAGCGACGTCGCGAAGGTGATGTCGCGCACCGCGAGTTTGACGAGCGTGCCGAGCACCACATCCGCGAGAATCTCGCGCGTTCGGAACGGCGTCTGCCCGATCAGGCTCATGCCGAACATCATGAGCAGCAGGGGCACGGATGCGTGGCCCAGCATGTCGAGCGGCTCCCAGATCACCGCCGGCACCTGCCACTGCGAGAGCGAGAGCACGGCGCCGATGAGCGCGCCGATCGTCACCGGGTTCGCGACGGACTTGAGAATCAGCTTGCCCGTCGAGGTGTCGCCCGGCTGCGCGCTGCGCGAGATGAACGAGAAGATCGTGAGGTAGACCGGCGCGATGATGAGCAGCTGCGACGCGAGCACCGAGATCGCCGGCACGGCGCTCGACACCGAGAACAGCGCGATCGGCAGGCCGATGTTGCCGGCGTTCGCGTAGGCCGAGGCCATCGACGCGGGCACCGCCTCGATGACCTTGCGGCGCAGCACGAAGCGGGCGATGAGGAAGAACAGCGCCGCGCCGGCGAATGCGCTGATCAGCGCGATCGGCACGAACACCCCTCCAACAATTACTAGGGGCAAGTCGCATCTCCATCGGTGCGGTATAGGGGCTTATTTTGCGGGGCTGTGGCAATCGTTGCCACGGTGTCGAAAAACGACTTCGCTCACAGTAAGACCGCGGAATCATTTCCGTCCAAGACTCGAAATGCATGTATTCATGCCCGGAGAGTATCGATGGCCGAAACGGCCCACTTTGCGTCGCTACGCGGCGCGGGACATCCGCACGATGCTCGCGAAGATCACGACGAGCAGCGCTGCGAGCCCCACCCAGAGCAGCCAGGTAACGGCGCCGTTGAGCAACACCGCCTGAAGTACCGCGAAGAAGATGAGCTGCAGGGGCACGAGCAGCCAGACGAGCATCCGTTCGGCCTCGCGGTAGAGCCGCGAGGCGTTCTCGTCGGTGACCGGCACCGGGTAGTTAAAGAGGCGCGGGTGCCGTGACATGACGGCGATGCCGACCGCGAGCACGACGAAGACGAGCGCGAGCCAGAGCACGCTCGAGCGGTGCCCATACGCATCCGGCTGCCCCGAGATGCCGAAGTGCACCGGAATCACGAGCGGCAGCGAGTAATACGCGACGACCGCCCACGCCGCGAGCCCGAGCGCGGCGAGCACGCCGGCGTGCCGAATCCACTTGATCGTGGCGTCGGTGGCTGGCGCGAGGCGGGGGCGGTCGAGCGGCATGGTGCTGCCCACCATATCGGGGGCGGTGACTGGGCCTGATGCGGGGCCTGCGGCGCGACCGGATGCGGGATCTGGTGGCAGGGGCGGCGCGCGGCCTGCGGACACCTGCGCCCAATAGGATTGGCGCAAGGCTCAGGAAGGACCCCGCAATGACTGAACCCACCGTTGCCGGCGCGCTGTCGGCCGCCTCCGATCAGGAGCTGATCGAGTTCGTGCGCCTGTGCGCCGACTTCGACTGGCGCAACTCCGAGATCCAGACTCGACGCGTGCTGCGCGAGCAGCTCGGCTGGCGCGGTGGCGCCGAGGACGACGAGATGGTGACACCCTCGGGCGCCGTCGCGCAGATTCTTGGCGACGACGAACAGACCGACTCGGTCTCGCTCGATCACACCGACTGGCAGGAGGACCTGCCTGAGGAGATCGACGACGACCACCCCATCTCGATTCGCTTCGACGAGCTCGCCGCCGTCTTCGATGACGAGTTCGACACGGTCGCGGTCGAGGGCACGACCTTCGACGGCGAGCTCGGGCTGTTCTGGATGTACGAGGACGGCACGCGCATCTGGCTCACCGATTACTCGGTGGTCGTGGTTTCGCCGTCGCTCGCCTCGGCCGAGGACTACCTCGAAGACAACCCCGACGCGTTCGACGAGCTGCTCGACGACGGCGAGGACGACGAGCCCGGCGTGAGCTTCCTTCGCCAGTAATTCGATAGCGGTCTTCCCATGCAGGTCACGATCACGTCCCTCGAGATGCTCGCGCCGCCGGCCGCGATGCCACGCGCCGTGCCGGCCGACGTGCGCATCGACCGGGCTGTTGATGTGTCGCCCGAGTTCGCGCGGTACTTGTATGGCCTCGTGGGTGGGCCGTGGCACTGGACCGACCGGCTTGGTTGGGCGCGCGAGCAGTGGGCCGAGGAGCTCGCGGTGCCGGGCACCGAGTTCTTGGTGCTCGTGCGCGACGGCCAGCCGCTCGGCTACGTGCACCTGCAGCCGCAGCCCCGCGAGGTGGATGCGCAGGTCGAGGTGCGCTACTTCGGCCTCGCCGAGGATGCGATCGGGCGTGGTCTGGGTGGCCTGCTGCTCGAGCACGGTGTTGCGGCGGCGTGGACGATGGGCGAGCGATTCTCGCTCGCCCCGATCACTCGGGTGTGGGTGCACACCTGCTCGCTCGACGGGCCGGCGGCGCTCGCAAACTATCGGGCGCGCGGCTTTGTCGAGTGCGGCACCGAAACCGAGGAGCCGGTGGTGGCGGATGCGCCGCTCGGCTCCTGGCGCTCGCTCGGCGGCCCGGTCGCCGGCCGCCCCGAGAGCCGGCACCTCAGCGAGATCGTGCACGCGAGCCCGCGCGCGGTCTGGAACTTCGCATCCGACCCCGACAATCTGCCGCGCTGGGCGGCCGGACTCGCGCAGGCGCCGGTGCGCCGCCGCGGCGAGCAGCTCGTCGTCGACTCCCCCATGGGCGAGGTGACGGTCGAGTTCGTCGGCGCGAACGACCTGGGCGTGCTCGACCACGTCGTGACCCTGCCGAGCGGCGAGGCCGCGCTCAACCCGCTGCGCGTGCTCGAGCATCCGGCCGGCGCCGAGCTCGTGTTCACGGTGCGCCAGCGCGACATGACCGTCGCCGAGTTCGACCGCGACTGCGCGGCCGTCGCCGCCGACCTCGCCCGCCTCCGCACCCTCGTCGAGTCGTCCGACTAAAGATCAGTGACGCAGTTTTCTACGATCGCCGCACTTACAACCACATTCCCCGTAGAAAACCGCACCACGACGTCGGTACGCACCCACGATCGATGCGGTTTTCTCGCAGAGCTGCACTTACAACCGCATCCCACCTAGAAAACCGCACGACGACCGGCACCGTGGCCACCAATAGATGCACTTTTCTAGGATCGCTGCGGTTACGACCGCATCAATCGTAGAAAACCGCACGGGCACGGATGCGCCGGGTCGCGCCCTACAGGTCGGCGACGCCGCGCACGCGGTGCCCGAGGGCGATCGCCTCGCCCGAGATACCGCCCGTGAGCGGCGAAACCAAGAACGCCACCAAATTCGCGGTGTCGTCGGGCGTGCTCTGCCCCGGCTTGCCGGCGCCGATCTCGGGGTCGGGCTCGGCGACGACGTTGCCGGGGTTCACCGTGTTCACCGTGATGCCGCTGCCCGCGACCGAGTCGGCGAGCGTCTTCGCCGCGACGTTGAGCGCGGCGTTGCGCACGGCCGCGCTGACGTTGCCGGTGAGGCGCGCGTTCTGCCCCGAAATGCCGACGATGCGGCCGTAGCCGGCCTCACCCATCACTTCGAGCGCCGCATTCGCGACGCGCAGGAACGTGAGCGACTTGCCCTCGATCGCCTCGCGCACCTGATCCGGGTCGGCGTGACGCGCCACGTCGAGCGTCTTCGCGGGCGGCGCCGCGGTGATCACGACGCCGTCGAGCCGGCCGTGCTCCGCGAGCACCGACGCGAAGCCCGCGCGCACCGACTCGTCGTCGCTCGCATCGAGCGTCAGCCCGCCGGCGCCGCTGCGCGAGGCCGACACGACCGTCGCCCCCTCTGCTTCGAGGCGGCGCACGATAACGCTGCCGAGGGTGCCGTTGCCGCCAACGACGAGCACGACGCGGTCAGTGAGTTGCAGATCCATGGGCACACGGTAGCGAAGCGCGGTGAGCCAAACCACGGATGCCGTAACTAAGGTCGCAGCATGCGTCACACTCCGCACTTCCTGCTCGCCGACCCCGCCGAGGTGAAGCGACTCATCCGCGAGAACCCGTGGGCAACGTTCGTGTCGAACACCGCGAACGGCCTCCTCGCGTCGCACTATCCGGTGATCCTCGACGAGTCTGCCGACGACATCGTGCTGCTCTCGCACTTCGGCCACCCCGACGACGAGGCACTCGAACTCGGCGAGCACGAACTACTCGTGATCATTCAGGGCCCGCACGACTACGTCTCGCCCAGCTGGTACGACGAGGGCCAGGTGGTGCCTACCTGGAATCACGTCACCGCCCACCTCTACGGCGTGCCCGAGATCCTCAGCGACGAGGAGAACTACGAGGTGCTCTCGGCACTCACCGACCACTTCGAGCGGCATTTCCCCCACGGCCGCAGCCTCGCCTACGACCCCGAGGGCACTCGGCGCATGGCGAAGGGCACGACGGGCCTCCGGATGCGCGTGACCCGCTTCGACGCGCGGGCCAAGTTGAGCCAGAACAAGGCTGAGCACGTCGTCGAGCGCGTCACGAACGAGTTGGATGCGCGCAACCCGCGGCTCGCGCGCGAGATGCGGCAGGTGCGCGAGTAGCGCCAGTCCCGCATCGCGCGAGCGACACTGGCTGCACATCACCTGACAATCCACGGACAGGCGTGAGTACAAACCTTCGTTTGTGTTAGCTTGAGGTCGTTCGAGCGAGGAGTGCCGCGATGACCACCGAAGCCGAAGCAGACCTTGACCTGGCGTTGCGCGCGCTCGCCGATGGCAACCGGCGCGCGATCCTGCAGGTAATCCGATCCGCGCCGCAGCCGGTCGGGACAATCGCAGAGCAGGTCGGGCTCTCGCAGCAGACCGCCTCGCACCACCTCGGAGTGCTGCGCAAGGCAGGCCTCGCGGTCGGCACCCGCGAGGGCACTCGGCATCTCTTCGCAGTCGACACCGACGGGCTGGCCGCGGTGCGCTCGTACCTCGACGACTTCTGGCCGGCGAAACTCGCTGCCCTCAAGACCGTCATCGAAGCGCGACAGGAGGGGCCTCGTGGCTGAGTTCCGAGACTCCATCTCGATCGAGGCTCCGCCCGAGACGGTGTTCGAGTACCTGATTACCAACGAGGGCATGACGGCTTGGATGGGCCAATTCGCCGACCTCGACCCGACGCCCGGCGGCAAGTTCGCCGTCGACATCGCCGGCCATCCGGTGCGCGGCGAGTACCTGCGCGTCGAGCCGCCGCACTTCGTCGCGATGAGCTGGGGCTTCGCGGGCAGCGAGGACCTGCCCGCGGGCGCATCGACGGTCGAGTTCCGACTCACCGCGATCAGCGGCGGCACCCGCGTCGACCTGCGCCACTTCGACCTGCCCGACGCCAGCGTGCGGGGTCACGCCGACGGCTGGGCAAATTTCTTGCCCCGCCTCGCCATCGTCGGAGCCGGCGGAGACGCCGGTCACGATGCCTGGCAGCCCCTCGCCGACTGAACATCCACGCCGCTTCCACGACACCAACCCAGGAGGATCTCATGGCCAACGACAACGCCCAAACCATCGTGCAGCAGTATCATCGCGCTTGGACGAGCGGGGATATCGACACCGCAATGGACCTCGTTGCCGACGACATCGCCTGCCGCGCACCCGGCGGCGACCTGCACGGCAAGGAGGCCTACCGTGGGTTCATCGGCGGTTTCGCGCCGATGCTCACCGGCATCGGCGACATCGCCGAGTTCGTCGACGGCGACCGCGTGGCGCTCTTCTATTACCCGCAGACCGCCGCAACCTCGACCACGCCAGCCGCTGAGTTCTTCACCATCGAGGACGGGAAGATCGCGCAGAGCGTGCTCATTTTCGACCGCCCCTCTTACGGCCCGCCACAGCAGGCCTGAGCCGCCACGAAATCATGACTCCCGAGCAGACGGCGCTCGTCGACCGCATTCGCGCCCTGATCACCGATGAACTAATCGTGCGCGGGGTCTCGATGTTCGGCGGGCGGTCCGTCATGGTCAACGAGAAGATCCTGGTCAGCGCGCTGAAGGGCGGCGGGCTCCTCGTCCGAGTGGATGCGCGGCAGCACGACTCGCTGCTCCGCAAGCCGGGCGCAACTCAGGCGACGATGGGACCAGGCCGAGACATGGGCCCCGGCTGGCTCGAAGTCGCGGCCGACACGATCAGCGACGAAGAACAGCTGTCGTCGTGGATCGACACCGCACTCGACTACAACCGAGCCGTGGCCGGCGGGCGCTCGTAGTCACTCCCGCCGGCCTTGCCTGCCCTAGCCGAGCGCCGGGCGAATCTCGCGCGAGATGACGTCGAGCTGGCGCAGGTTGAAGTCGACGCCGAGCGCGTTCGGCACCGTCACGAGCACCGTGTCGGCCTCCTGCACGGCTGCGTCCTGGCGCAGCTGCTCGACCAGCGCATCCGGCTCGCCGATGTAGCTGCGGCCGAACCGGGCGATCTCGCCGACGTCGATGTAGCCGACCTGGTCGACCGACTCGGCTTGCGCGCGCACGCCGAAGTAGCGGCGCGACTCGTCGTCGATGATCGGGATGATGCTGCGCGAGACGCTCACGCGCGGGGTACGGGCGTGCCCGGCCTCGCGCCACGCGTCGCGGAACTGGCGGATCTGCTCGGCCTGCGCATCCCCCATCTCAGCCCCGGTGTCTTCGGTGAGCAGGGTGGAGGACATGAGGTTGACGCCCTGCTCGGCGGCCCAGACGGCCGTCTTGCGCGAGCCAGCACCCCACCAGATGCGGTCGCGCAGGCCCGGCGACTGCGGCATGACCGGCTGCGCGTCGACCGAGTGCGAGCGGCGCGGGTCGGGGTTCGCGACGCCGGCGCCATCGATGGCGCGCAGGAAGATGTCAGTGGCGTGACGGGCCATGTCGGCACCGTCGGTGTCGCCGTCGTCGGGGATGTGCCCGAACGCGCGGTAGCCCGCGATGACCGGCTCGGGTGAGCCGCGGCTCACGCCGAGCTGCAGGCGACCGTCGGCGATGAGGTCGGCGACCGCCGCGTCCTCGGCCATGTAGAGCGGGTTCTCGTAGCGCATGTCGATGACGCCCGTGCCGAGTTCGATCTTCGACGTGCGCGCGCCGATCGCGCTGAGCAGCGGGAACGGCGCCGAGTGCTGCTGCGCGAAGTGGTGCACGCGGAAGTACGCGCCGTCGATGCCGACCTCCTCCGCGCCGACCGCGAGGTCGATTGCCTGGTGCAGGACGTCGCTTGCGGTGCGCACCTGCGAGCCGGGCACGTCCATCCAGTGCCCGAACGAGAGAAAGCCGATCTTGGTTGCCATGTTGATGCAAACGCATTCGCCGCGCGGGTATTCCAGGTTACGTACCCCGCGTCAGGGCCGCCATGACTCGAGGGGCGAAGAACCGTCGTCCGTACGATTGCTCAGGCATCTGCTCCAGTACGCCAATTTCGATGAGTTGTCCGATGAGCTTGTTTACTCGTTGATATGACAAGTTGAGTGCATCAGTGGCCCGCTTTGCCGTGAACGACGGGTTCGCGACAGCAAAATCGACTAAGGCATGCGCTGAGTCGGCCCGGATACTCGAGGCACGGATCTGGTCCTTGAGCTCGGATTGCACCTGCACAAGCTCGTTCATTTGGCGCAGTGTCTGGTCGGCAGCCGCCTGGAGGCCGCGCGCGAAGAAAGCTATGAACCCATCCCAATCACCGTCGGTGCTCACTGCGAGCAAACGGTCGTAATACTCGGCACGTCGCGCCTCAAACCATGGCGAAACTGTCAGTGTCGGTTCGGTAAGCACGCCAGCATGTAAAAGCTGCAACACAATCAAGAACCTGCCAAGTCGACCGTTTCCGTCACGGAAGGGGTGCAGTGTCTCAAACTGATAATGCGCCATCGCAGCAACAACAACCGGGTCGATTTCACCAGCGTGATCTGTCTGCATCCAATCGGCCAAGTCCCGGAGACTCGCTTCAAGAGAGAGCCCCGGCGGTGATGGAACGAACCTCGCTGCATGCACAGGGAAACCACCGATCGGCGCATCCGCCCGACGTCCAATCACGACCTGCCTCTGACGAACTCGCCCTGACTCTTCGGCAAGCGGCGTGCCTTGCATCAGGATGCCCTGCATCGAGCTTAAGAAACTGACCGATATTGGTCGCCCCTGTGTGACTTCATGAAAGCCGCTGTTCGCCATCAGTACATAGTTGAGGACTTCCATGAGTTCGGGCGTACGTGGGCGCTCCTCGTCGGCGGTGAGCACCGCTTCCAATGGTGCGTAAGTGCCCTCGAGCGCTGACGTACTTTGGGCTTCGCGTTGGAGTGCTGGGTAGCGCAGGAGCTGCGGATTGGGCAGCTGCCGCGCTGTGCTGTCGAGTGCCGCGAGGGAGGCGCGAGCATCGGCGACCGCGAGAAACGTCTTCCCCTGGAGACTCGGTGACTGCGAGGGGAGCGGCGCTGGCACAAACGCCTTGTGCGCCCAGTCACCCAACAAGGCATCAGACCCTTTGATGGGGAGTAGTGCACCCATGTGCTCGTTTTGGAACAATGTCAGATCCACAACGCAACCATACGGCCTATTAAGTTTAATTTCACGAACGCAAATGCAACTTTTAGAACTCGTGCGTGACAGTGGAGTAACTGACAGCCACATGCAGTTATTCTCTCTTCACTGCCTCGACAACAAGTGCCGCAGCATGCTCATCCGTGAGTTGATACAGCACGCTGGTGCCCACCTGGCGGGTCGTCACCATGCGCGCCATGCGCATCTTCGCGAGGTGCTGCGAAACACATGACGGCTTCTTGCCCACCGCATCCGCGATGGCATTCACCGACAGCTCGTGGGCCCCGCGCAGGGCAAGCACGATACGGATCCGTGTGGGTTCGGCCAGGATGCGCAGCAGCGCAGTGGCAGACTGATCGCATGACAACGGTGTATCTCTCGACCGACCCCAAGGCCGACGAACTGCTCGCGCACGACCGTTTCGCGCTGCTCGTCGGCATGCTCCTCGACCAGCAGGTGCCGATGGAAACGGCATTCGCGGGCCCGCAGAAACTCGTTGAGCGCCTCGACGAGTTCTCGCCGGGCGCTGTCGCAGCCATCGATGAGGATGCGCTGCTCGCGGCCTTCAAGCAGACACCGGCCGTGCACCGATTCCCGGGGTCGATGGCGACGCGCGTGCAGGCACTCGCCCGCGCCATTGCCGACGACTACGACGGCGACACCGCCGCGATCTGGCAGCGCGACGGCAAGTCGGGCAACGCCCCAAGTGGCGCCGAGATCCTGCGCCGCCTCAAGGCGCTGCCCGGTTTCGGCGAGCAGAAGGCGAAGATCTTCCTCGCGTTGCTCGGCAAACAGTTCGGCCTCGAGGCCGACGGTTGGCGCGAGGCTGCGGGCGACTACGGCCCCGCAGGTGCCTTCCGCTCAATCGCCGACGTCGTCGACGACGAGTCGCTGCAGCGAGTGCGCGAAACAAAGAAGGCGCTGAAGGCCGCGGCCAAGAACGGGCAATCATGAGCAAAGCAGACATCACCGTGCGGCCGATCGAGGCGAGCGACGAGCCGCGCTGGCGCGAGCTGTTCCCCGGCTATCGGGCGTTCTACCAGCAACCCGACAGTGAGGATGCGGTCTCCCGCGTCTGGTCGTGGGTCACTGATCCGAACCACGAAGTGACCGGCCTCGCCGCCGTCGCCGAGGGCCGCGTCGTCGCGATCGCCCACTACCGACGCTTCGCCCGCCCCTCCACCGCATCCGTGGGAATCTGGCTCGATGACCTCTTCACCGAGCCCGACATTCGCGGCGGCGGTGCCGCCCGAGCACTCATCACGCGGGTTCGCGAAATCGCGGGCGCGGAGGGATGCTCGGTCGTGCGCGGCATCACGGCCGAGGACAACCACCGGGCGCAGGCGCTCTACGACCAGCTCGCGAGCCGCACGAACTGGGTAACCTACGACGCGGCCCCGCTGACCTAGGCGGCTACTCGCTCGCGCGAATCACCTCGAGCGCGCGTTCCGAAACTTCCTCGCTCTGATCGGCGAGCGTCGACACGAGCCGGTCGAGGTCGGCGACCTGCGCCTCCCACTCGGGGCCGCGCTGCTGCTTCGGCGGCAGACTCTCGAGCGCCTGCGCCTGTCGCCAGGCGGTGACGAGCGCGGTCTCGTACAGGCGCTGGTCGGCCTGCGCCTCATCCCCCTTCTCGCCCGTGCCCGCGCCGAGCACCGCGACCATGTCGAGCCGCGAGAGGTCGAGCCCGAGTGCGAGCTGCTCGAGGCGCGAGCGGATGCCCGAAAGTTGCGCACGCGCTGCGGCACCGGCACGTCGGCTGCGCGCTGCCTCGAGCGCGATTCCACCCAGCACGAGCACCGTCTGCAGCGCGCCCCACACGGCGAAGGTGACCGCCCAGAACACGCCGCTCGTGTCTTCCTCGGCCATCTCCATGTGGTTGTACTCGAGGGTGCGCCCGAGCTCGCCGAGTTCGAACGCGATGTAGGTGCCGGTTTCGATCGGATGCTCCCTTTCGACCTCGCGCGGGCGCAATTCGGTCGCGAGGAAGTAGTAGGCGCCAAGCCGACTGTCGACGCCGGCTGAGATTTCACCGGTCAGTGGCAGGCCGATCGAGTAGCTGCCGTCCTCCATCACCCAAATTGGCAGGATGGCCTGGCCGAGCCGAATGTCGCCCGTCGCTGCGTCGAACACCTCGGGATATTCGCTCGAGACGTCGGCTCCGAGCCGGTCATACATCTCAAGCAGGTCGGGGTAGGCGATTTCATAATGATCGCTGTCGGGAATCGGCGCGAGGTTCGGGAGATACTCCTCGGCCGGCAGAATCGTCACCGTCAGGTCAATTTCTGTGGGGAACAGCCCAATCTTCGGGTCGCCCTCGGCTGCCCGCTCCATCCAGTCGCGCACGTGCTCGAGTGAGATGGATTCGTAGTTGGTCGTCGCGTCAGAGATCAGCGCATCTGACTCGAAGTTCGGCAGCAGTTCCATGTCGCCGTAGATCTGCATGCTCGCCAGCGGCACATCACCGATGACTTCACGGCCGTAGCCGGTGGGCTCCCCCGCCTCCGCGAACGAGGCGAACATGCCCGCGAGCAGCGCAACCACAATCGGTGCCACAACGCCGAACCCCGCCATGGCGGCGAGGGTCTTGTTGTCGGTGTTCCTTGGCGCGCCCCGACTCGCCGCGTCGTCGTTCGTCGCTTCGACCTGCTCGAACGCGAGCAGCACGCGCTCGGCCGGCACGAGCGCACCGAATTCACTCGGCTCGGGCAGGCCAAGCGAGCCGCGCAGCTCCGTCTGCGATTCCGTTGCCCCCGCAGAGGTCGCCCGGATGCGCTCCACCGCTCGGGTGCGCGCGTTGCCGGTGATCTTCGTCACGCCGAGAATCTTGTCGAGCGTCGTAACCATGCGCGTCTCGATCGTGCTCCACCGCTGCAGCAGCTCACTCTGCGCGCGCACCGCATCCGCACCTTCCGGGTCGTCATGCCCGTCGGTCAGCACCTTGCTCTCGCGCACAAGCGCGAGCATCGCGGTGCGCTGCGACTCGAGTGCTGTAATCTCGCTGCGCCGCAGGTGCCTCGTATTGCGCAGAATCTCGCCGATCGCCTGCGTGATCGGCAGCGCGAGTCGCGCGAGCACGGTGTCAGAGTTCGCGTGGCCGACTCGCAGCGATGCGGCCGCCGCCAGCGAGTCTGCCTTGCGCGCGAGCGTCGCAACGTCAGTTTCGAAGGCGTCGAGGTCTGCGGGTGCGGCTGACACGCTCGAATGCACGGCGGCGTTCGAGTCGATCAGGTCGCGCTCGAGCGCTTGTTCAACGCGGGCAAGCTCGAGGCTCGATTCGCGCACCGCCTCCCAATCCTTGCGAAGTCGCTTGCGCGCCTTCGCCGCATCCCGCCCCTTGAAGAACCCCTGCGCATCCGAAAGCAGCGCCTCGGCCGTCGAGAACTGCATTTCGAGCGTGTCGAGCTCGAGCACGATCCTCGCGAGCTGCAGCCGGGCCCGATCGAAGCGGCCGCGTTGGGCGCGCGCAGAGCGAACCTCGCGAATGTAGGCGAGCAGAAACCAGACGGATGCGAGCAGCGGCAGCGCGGTGAGGGCACCCCACAGCAGCGGCGAGCGTGTGGCGCCGTCGAACAGCGTGTCGGCCGCCGTGATGCTCGCGCCGACGACCGCGCCCGCGCCGTGGCCCATCGTGAGGTTGTTCATGAGCGTCTCACGCACGGCGGTCAGCTCGGAGTAGCGGTCTTCGTCACCGCCCACCACACCGACGCGACTGGCTCGCGGCAGCGAGAGGTCGAGATCGTCAGCGTCGTATCCGATCGAAAGCAGAATGTCGACGCCGTCGGGTAGCTCGCCGTTGATGTACTCGTCCCACTCGAGCTCCCGCTCGACCACCATCATTGTGATCGGCTCGTAGGCCACCGCCCCGTGTACTTCGGCGGCAGCCTCGACCGTCTCTTGCGTGATGCCATAGGGCAGCCCGTCTTCGACGATGTAGTGAATTCGTGCCTCTGGCTGCGCCGCAACCTGCGAGTAGCCGAACATTCCGAGCACGCTCGCGGCAACTGCGAGTGCGATCGCGAAGATGAGCCACGCCCTCGCACGTCGATACGAGGGAGTTCGCTGCGGAGCCTGCGGGGCACGGTGGTCGGGCATCCCTTGATACTACGAATGCGCCGGCGCGCGACGCGTCGTACCGGGGTGCGATTGCGGGGCAGTAGGGCCTATTACGCCACCGGGTTGCCGAGCTCGCCGAGCGGCGTTCGGTACGTCTCCCGCGCGATCAGCGAACCGACCACAGCGAGACCCGCGCCAATCGCCGCAACCGACGCCCCGACCATCCAGCGGCTCGGTTCGCCGTTGACGAGGGCCGTGCCGATCGTCGGCGAGAAGCCGGCGATGAGCGCGCCAGCCTGCAGGGCGACGGCGAGGCCCGAGTAACGCACGCGCACGTGGAACTGCTCGCCGAACCAGCTCGTGAACAGGCTGTTGGCGGCCGCATAACTCAGGCCAACGATGAGGCCGGTCGTGATGAAGATGAGCGGCACGTTGCCGACCGACAGTGAGTAGAAAAAGGGGAACACGAGCACGCCCGACAACGCCTGACCCGTCATCGCGACGGGTTTTCGGCCGATGCGGTCGGCGAGCAGCGCGAGCCAGGGTTGCGTGCCGATCGCGATGAGGTTGCCCACCGCGAGCGCCCAGAGAATCGTCGTGGGCGCGACGGTGCCGATCTGCGTCGCGAACGCGATGCCGAAGCCCTGCAGGTAGGTGTAGATGAGTATCTGCACGCTCATGAGCGCGACCGACACGAACGCGACCGGGTGCGTGCGAATCATGAGCAAGAACGGCACGCGGCCGGTCGAGCGGAACGATCGCTCCTCGCGCTGCTTCGCGAACTCGCTCGACTCGTCGAGAGTGCGGCGCACGAGGTACGCAACGATGAGCACCAGCATCGACGCGAGGAACGGAATTCGCCAGCCCCACGCATCCCGCGCCGACGCATCCATCGCCTGAATCGGAATGAACGCGGCGGTTGAGAGCACCATGCCGGCGCTCACACCGGTGGCGGTAAAGCTCGAAAAGAAGGCGCGTCGGCCGACGGGCGACTCCTCGATCGAGAGCGACGAGGCACCCGCGGTTTCGCCACCGGCCGAGATGCCCTGCAGAATGCGAAGCAGCGTGAGCAGGATCGGTGCCCAGATGCCCGCCTGCTCGTACGTCGGCAGCAGGCCGATGCTGAACGTCGCAATGCCCATGAGCATGAGCGTCGCGACAAGCGTGTTGCGGCGGCCGATACGGTCGCCGAGGTGGCCGAAGAGGAACGCGCCGAGCGGCCGGAACACGTAGCCAACCCCGAGCACGGCGAACGACTGGATCAGCGCCACCGTGGGGTTGTCGGAGGTGAAGAAGACGTGGCTGAACACCAGCGACGCGGCGGTCGTATAGATGAAGAAGTCGTAGTACTCGAGGGCGCTGCCGAGAAAGCCGGCGAGCGCTGCCTTGCGGGCACGGCGGTTCGGATGCGGTGCGTGGGTTTCGCGCGCGGGCGCGCTGGCGAGGTTGGTCACGGGGAGGTCCTTGATTCGGGGCTTCGGTCGCGACCGCGAGGAACCAGGGCTGTGGCGGTGCTGACGTTGAAAGTAACACCGGGTCGGCGCGCTGAACAGGGTCAGCGCGCGTTTGTTACGTCGCGGGATGCTCGGGGTCGGGCTCGGGCTCGGGCTCTGGGTCGGGCTCGGGCTCGGGCTCGGGCTCGGGCTCGGTGGGATACTCGGGCGCGTGCGGCGTGACCCAGCGGCCGAGGCCGGGGAAGAGTCGCTGCCAGAGCTTGACGAAGTTGCCGACCGTGAGCGCGCCGAAGACCGTGCCCTCGCGCACGCCGACGAGTCCGTGGAACAGGAACAGCGAGACGACGGTAGCGAGAGTGACGAGCGTGACGTCGAAGGCCACCTTGATGTTGCCGAAGCGGCGGTGGCTCACGTCGGCGATTGCCTGCACGAGCCCCTCGCCGGGCACCATGAGCACGCGCGGTGTGACTTCGATCCAGACGCCGATTGAGAGCACGATCGTACCGACGATCGTGAGTAGCGCCTGCTGCCAGTACTCGGCGGGAGCGAGCTCGCGGAACACCCAGAGCCAGCCGTCGATCGCGACGCCGAAGAGCATCGCGGCAGGCAACTGGAGCAGCTGAATCCAGCGATAGCGGCGTCGCAGCAGCGCGATCTGCAGCACGATGAACACGGCGTTCATGATGATTGTGAGGCTGCCCACGGTGCCGATACCGGTGAACGAGAGCACGGTCGGCAGCGTCGAGATCGGCGCGGTGCCGAGGCTCGCGCGCACCGACAGCGCGACGCCGAACGACATGATCACGACGCCGACTGCGAAGACCAGGTACCTCGTCAGCAGTGACGCCCGTGCTCGCTCGTTCATCGCACCTCCCCCGCAAGTTTAGGCAGCACGATCGGGTGGTTTTGCTGCTCGACTGGGATGCGTCGAACTATGTCGGAGGCTCGAGGCAGGATGTTGTTGAGGCAGCGAGGTGCAGATTTGGCCGCCTCAGAGTTATCCACAGAATTCGTAATTATGTTCCCATTGCTCGCATTTTAAGCTAGAATTAATGTAGCAACTAGCATCCGGGAGGTGACCCGCATGGACATGTCCGCACCCGACAACTCCGAACAGCTCGACGCCTCGATGCAGCTGCTCCTTGACGCGTACTCTGCGTCGCACGTCCAGCGGGCCCGCCTCGATGCCCAAGACATTCGCATCCTCGCCATGGCTTATGCGGTCGCCGAGCAACGCACCGCAATGAGCGCTCCGTTTCGGTCGGTACCGACGTCGTCGCAGGAGTTCACGTGGAACCTCCGCTCGGCCATGGGTGAGTTTGGCGCCGAGATTCGCGCGTCCGACCAACTACTCATGAACAAGGCCCATCACGCCTATCGCCTCATGTGCGACTTCGAGGAGTTCTGGGAGGCACTCAACGCCGGCGAGATTGACCACGGCCACACCCGCGCGGTCGTGCGCCACGCGACCTCGCTTGAAGAAGACCAGCTCGCCGAGTATTCGAAGCTCGTGCTCGACTACGCCCGCGACCACACGGCGCCGCAGACCGATCGCTTCGCGAGCAAGTGCGCCGCCAGGCTCACCGCGGCGAAGTTCGAAGAGGCGCACGCGCTCGAGCGCGAAGAGCGCCGCGTGGTCATCGAGCACGGCGAGCAGGGCATGTCGACGCTCTGGGCCTACCTGCCGACAGTCGAGGCGACGATCATCGACGACCTGCTCACCCAGCAGGCCCGCGCGCTCGACGGCGATGACGACGAGCGCACGATGGACCAGAAGCGCGCCGACCTGCTCTGTGACACCCTCATCACCGCCACGCCGCAGCAGATCCTCGAGGGCGAGGCCAAGGGCGAGCCGCGGGTGACAGCGAGCGTGAGCATCGTCATCCCCATCATGTCGCTGCTCGACAATCCCGAGCTCGGCTGCGACGTCGCGACCGTGAACGGTATGTCGCCTGTCAGTGGCCGGGTCGCGCTCGACTGGGCGCGCAACGCGCCGCACCTGCAGCGCATCCTCACCGACCCCATCTCCGGGCACGTCGTGACGGTCGACACCCGCATGCCCGACGCCTCGCTCAAGCGCTTCCTCCGCGCCCGCGACGTCCACTGCCGCTTCCCCGGGTGTCGCCGGCCAGCCGAGCGCTGCGATATCGACCACACCATCGCGGTCGAGCACGGTGGGCCGACCAGCCAGCAGAATCTTGGGCACCTCTGCCGCCGACATCACGTGCAAAAACACGAAAAACCGTGGCAACTCACGCAACTTCCCAACGGGGACTACGTCTGGATCACCCCGGGCGGCAAAGTCGTGGCCACGAAGCCCGAGCCGCCGGGGCCGAAGTTCGATCCGCCGCCGTTCTAGCCTGCGTCGTTCGCGAGTCCGGCGTAGAACTCGCGTTGCGCGGGGTAGTAGTCGTTGAAATCGGGCAGCTCGGCGCCGGTTTTCGCGGCAACGAGTTGGTCGAGGTAGTACTCCCAGCCCGGGCCGATCTCGCCGAGCTGGGCGAGGTCGACACCGTACATGATGAAGCGGAGCTCGGTCGCGACGTCCTCGGGCTCGAGCTCGAGGGCGACATCCCAGCCACCGCCCTCGCCAACCGAGAGCAGTCGGACTCGGCGTGGGCGTTCGCACTCGAGGATCTGCATGTCGGCCCACTCCGAGCCCTCCTCGAACCCGAGCTGCACGCGAATCTCGGCCTCACCTTCCCACGCACCGAACCATTTCGCGGTGCGTTCAGGGTCGGTGATCTCGGCCCAGGCCTCGGCGAGGGATGCGCTGAGCAGCCGAGTGAGCACGAGATCGTGGCCGGTGCTGCTCGCAACGAGCTTGCCAGTTGGTGTCGGCGCCATTGCCGTGTCCTTTCATCGTGGGGAAAAGACACCAGCGCCCTGCCGGGTTGGGGGAGGGTGGCAGGACGCTGGTGGATTTTGGGGCGAGGAATCTCGCAGGTCAACTCTGCACGATCAACCTCAAAGGATTGCCGAGAGTTGACTCAAAGTGGGCCAGAGCCCAGGAGGGCGTTACGCGCCGAGACCGAGCTGGCCGTCGACAGTGATCTTGACGTCGTCGCCAAGGGTGAGGCCGCCAGCCTCGGTGGGGGCGTTCCAGTTCACGCCGAAGTCCTTGCGGTTCACGGTCGTGGTGGCCTCGAAGCCAGCCTTCTTGTTGCCATAGCCGTCGACGGTCTCGCCACCGAGCTCGACCTTGAATTCGACGGGCTTGGTCACGCCGCGGAGGGTGAAGTCACCGGTGACGATGACGTCGTCGCCGTCGAGACGGACGGCGGTCGACTTGAAGGTGATCTGGGGGAACTCGTCGGCGAGGAAGAAGTCGCTGGTGCGCAGGTGCTCGTCGCGCTGAGCCTGCTTGGTGTTGACCGACTTGACCTCGACGGTGCCCTCGACGCTCGACTCGGTGGGGTTCTCGGCGACCACGACGGTGCCGGCGAACTCTTCGAAGACGCCCTTCACCTTCGAGATGGCGAGGTGGCGAACCGAGAAACCGATCTCGGTGTGTGCGGGGTCGATGGTCCAGGTACCGGGGGTGATGGTGGTCATTCGCTACTCCTTTGGATTTACTTGCAGGTACAACTTATGCGCGTTCAATTGAATACGCAAGTGGCAACCAGAAAATTCTCAGCGATCCGGCTGGCCGCAGCCTTGATAGCAGCCTTGTGTGTCTGAGCCCTCGGCAACCTCGCCCCGGCATAATGAGCGGCATGTTTGCTCGACGCCCCCGCCGCGCGGTGGCACGACGGGCCCGGAGGCCCGAAGCCGAGCGCTACACCGAGGCCGAGCTTCGCCGACGCAAGGCGCGACCGAACTGGTGGGGCATCGCGGGCGCGCAGGTCACCTCGTGGATCGCCCTCGGCCCGAGCTTCCTTCCCCGCACGTGGTGGATGACCGCCGGCAGCCTCGCGTTCTCGCAGCTCTACGGCTATGGCATCGGCAGCTCGCTGCGTTGGGTGCGGCGTTCAATCATGCCGTTCCTGCGCCGCAGCTTCCCGGGCACCGACTTCGCGCGGGTGCCCGACGGGCTTACTCAGGCGTGGCGCATTTCGGTCGTCAGCACGCTTGTTGGTGGCACACTCTGGGCATTCGGCGCATCCGTGCCCCGGCAGCGTGAGATCGCGCGCCTTGTCGATCGCCTGCCACCGAGTGCGCGTACGCAGCTCGCGGGCATCGCCGCTGGCACGGGTCTCACGACGCTCGCGCTCGGGGCCATCGCGTTGTTCCGGCTGCAGTCACGGGGCATGCGCCGCCTCCTGCAGCGTTTCCTCCCCGCACTCGCCGCACCGTTCTCGGGCGCTTTCGTCACGTTCGCGGCGACCTACTACCTCAACCGCTCGGTGCTTTGGGACCGCCTCATGACAATGCTCCGCGGACGCGCCGCCGAGCGAAACTTGCAGCCACTGCCGGGCCGCACAGCGCCCGAGCAACTCGAGCGCAGTGGATCAAGCCCCTCGTACGAACCGTTCAGCACGCTGGGCCGACACGGCAAGGCGATCGTCAGCGACGGCCCCCGCCGCGCCGACATCGAACGCTATTGGCGGGCCCGCGGCAACGGCTCGGGGCCGAGCGACGAAGAGATTCTCGAGCCCATCCGTGCCTACGTCGGCCTCCGCGCGCAGGTTTCGATTCCGGATGCGGCGAAGCGCGCCGTCCGCGAGCTGAAGCGGGCGGGGGGTTTCGAGCGCGAACACCTCTGCATCGCCGTCGGCACGGGCACCGGCTGGCTCAGCGACTGGTCGATGGGCTCGTTCGAGTACCTCACGCGCGGCAACTGCGCGACGGTGAGCCTGCAGTACACCGTGCTCACGAGCGCGCTCGCCATCATCGCCGACCGCAAGTCGCCGCAGCTCACGGCCCAGCGGCTCTACCGTGAGGTCATGCTCGAGCTGCTCAAGCTGCCGCCCGAGCGGAGGCCGAAGCTCTACATGCAGGGCGAATCGCTCGGCGCATTCGGCGCACTCTCGGTGTTCGCCGACGCCGAAGACATGGCCGAGCGCCTCGACGGGGCGATCTGGGCGGGTACGCCGCAGTTCTCGCCGATCTGGCAGGAGCTCAACGCCTCGCGCGCGCCAGGCTCGCGGCAGATCCTGCCCCGGGTGCGAGACGGCGTGAACATCCGGTTCTCGAATCGCAGCGACGACCTACTCGGCCCCGTGGACGGCGAGCCGTACGAGTCGTGGAGCGCCCACCGCATCATCTTCCTGCAGCACCCGAGCGACCCGGTGGTCTGGTGGCACCCGAGCCTCATCTGGCAGGAGCCCGAGTGGATGCGCGAGCCGCGCGGCCACGACGTCACACCGGGCATGGGCTGGTGGCCGTGGGTGACGTTCTGGCAGGTCGCGGCCGACATGCCCAACTCGATCGGTTCCAAGGGCGGCCACGCGCACCGCTACTTCGAGGAGTACGTGCCAGCCTGGGCCCAGGTACTCGGCCGCGACGAGGAGATCGCGCCGCTCACCGCCGAGGTGGCGAAGTACATCCACCCGCACTGACGCGCGGGCCGCGAGGCTAAGCCTGCAGCGCCTTCGCGGCCTGCTGCGCCTGGGCGACCTCGTCCATGAAGCGCAGCACATCCTTGTCGACGAAGATGTCGCCGGGCGTGAGCGGGCGGTTGAGGTAGAGCCCCTCGAGCGAGCGGATGCGCGACAGCGCCACGTAGGTCTGCCCGGGCGAGAACGCGCGGGTGCCGAGGTCCACGACGGCGCGATCGTAGGTCTTGCCCTGCGACTTGTGGATCGTCACCGCCCACGCGAGGCGCAGCGGGAACTGGTGGAACTCCCCCACCACCTCGCGCGAGAGCTGCTTCGACTCGGGGTCGATCTGGTACTTCAGCTTCTCCCACACGATTGGCTCGACCTCGTGCTCTTCGCCGTCGATCTCGACGTAGACGGTGCGGCTGATGCGCGACACCTCGCCGACCGAGCCGTTCACCCAGCGGCCGTCGGAGTCGTTGCGCAAGAACATCACCTGCGCGCCCTCCTTGAGCACAAGCTCGGTCTCGGCGGGGAACGTGCGGGCGCCCTCGAAATCCCCGTGGATCTCGGCGGCGGCGGTCATCGCGCGGCCAGGAAGCCGCTCGAGCTCGCGCGCGTTGATGCGGTTCACGGTCGCGTTCTTCGACGCGAGCGTGATGATGCCGTCGTTCGGCGCGGGGCGCGCGCCGACTTCGTTGAGGCGGGTCGCCATCGGCGCGGTGACTTGGCCATAGCGCACCGCGGTGAGCAGCGAGCGGAACTCGTCGTCGTGCTGCCGGTGAATCTCGCGCAGGGTGTGGATGCGCAGCTCGGCCTCGCGCCAGACGTGCGCGTCGAAGAACCACATCGACCGGTAGTTGTCGCGCAGCCACGAACGCTCGGTCGGGTCGCTCGGCGGCACGGGCGCGAGCTGGAACGGGTCGCCGAACATGACGACCTGCACGCCGCCGAAGGGCTCGGATGCGCGCTCGCGTGCCTGGCGCAGCGAGCGGTCCATCGCGTCGAGCAGATCGGCCGACACCATCGACACCTCGTCGATGACGAGGGTGTCGATCTGCTTAAGCAACCGCTTGACGTCGCGGTTCTGCTCGATCGGCTGGTTACCGATGATGCCGATCGGCAGCTTGAACAGCGAGTGGATGGTCTGGCCGCCGACGTTGAGCGCGGCCACGCCCGTCGGGGCGCAGATCACGAGCTTCTTGTCGCTGTGGAACGAGAGATGATTCAGCAGCGTCGACTTGCCGGTACCGGCGCGGCCGGTAACGAAGAGGTGCTCGGTAGTCTGCTCGATCGCGTCATAGACGGCCTGCTGCTCGGCGGTGAGTTGCAGCGTCACTGTCCCACCCCATCCTTCTCGGCCAATCGCTTGAAGCGCTCATTGTAGGCACGCAGCTCGGCGTCCTCGTCGCGCAGCGCCCGGCGATCCTCGCGCGCGGCACGGCGCTTGTCCGACCTGAACCACTGCAGTCCAACGAGCAAAGCGAGGATCACGGTCGGGAACTCGCCAATGCCCCAGGCGATCGCGCCGCCGATCTGCTGGTCGACGATCGCCGATTCGGCGCCCCAGTCGCGGCCGGTCGCGCCGTACCAGTCGGCGACAAGCAGGCCTGTGCCGGTCATCACGGCGAGGCCGAAGAAGGCGTGGAAGGTCATGACGAGCACGAGCGAGATGAGCCGCATCGGGTACGAGGCCCGGGTGCGCGCGGGGTCGTCGCCGACGAGCGACTCGACGAAGAGGTAGCCCACGATGAGGAAGTGGGCGATCATCCACATGTGCCCGACGTGGTCGTACGTCGCCCAGCGGAACAGCGGGGTGAAGTAGAACATGAGCAGCGCAATCGCGAAGTTCACGCCCGCGACGATCGGGTGCGAGAAGAACTGCGCCCACTTCGAGTGCACGATGTGCAGCGCCCACTCGCGGCCGCCCATCGAGCCGTCCTTGCGCGCCTTGACGCTGCGCAGCAGCAGTGTCATCGGGGCGCCCATGACGAGGAAGATCGGCACGATCATCGAGAGGATCATGTGCTCGGTCATGTGGAAGCTGAACAGGAAACGCCCGTAGACATAGAGCGGGCCGTTGACGTTGTAGAGGAAGATCGCGACGCCGACGGTGACCGAGACCGCGCGCCAGATCGGCCACGCGTCGCCGCGGCGGCGCAGGCGGGCCACGCCGACGTAGTAGTAGATCAGGCCGATGACCGCGAGGGCGGTCCAAACCGGGTTGAGGGTCCACTCGGTGAACAGCCGCGAGGCGTCGAACGGCGGGGGCAGCTCGTCGCCCGAGAGCAACTGCGCTGGCGACGGCTGCGAGAGCTGGTCGGCCGTCACGGGCGACTGCGGGCTCGGGGTGCGCCCGAGGGCCGCGGCGGCGCCGGAAACGGCGCCCATCACGAGCAGTTCGATGCCGAGCAGCCACGCGAGCGGAGCGGCGGTCGACGTGCCCTGCGCGAGCCGGGTGCGCATCCGGTTGATGAGGAAGCTGCGCTGCAGCACGCCGAAGCCGCCGAGCACGACGAGTAGCACGATCTTCGCAAGCATGATCAGGCCGTAGCTCGTGGTGAACAGCTGCGCGAAGTCAGATATGTTCACGAACGCGGTGACGATACCCGAGAAGGTCACGACCGCAAACGAGATCAGCGCGAGCTGCGAGAAGCGCTCGACGAGCGCGAGGCGGCGCGCATCGCGGTCGGCGTCGGCGCGCGCGGCGACCGCGAGTACCGTGACGACGACGAGGCCGCCGACCCACACGGCCGCGCCGGTGAGGTGCACCGTGAGCCCGCCAACCGCGAGGTCGTGGGAAGCGGCGCCCGCGGCATGCCCCATGGTCGCGATCGGCCAGAGGCAGAGCAGGGCGAAGCCGGTGGCGAGCAGCGTGCCCCAGCGCGAGCGCACCGCGAACACGACGGTCGACAGCATGATCACCATGACGGTGGCCATGAGCCACATCTGGCCGAGCTCGAGGTTGGTGAGGAAGTACCACATGCCCTGGCCGAAGCTCGCGTCGAACGAGAACGGCACGGCCGAGACGTCGAGGTAGGTGAGCATCGAGGTGAGGATGCTCGAGAGTGCCCAGGCGACGCTGCCGCCCTGCGCGAGCGTCATGGCGCGCTCAAACTCGGGCTTGTCGCGGCTGCACGCGAAGACGGCGATGCAGAGGCCGCCAATGGTGAGCGAGGCGGTGAGGTCGAAGCTCAGACGAAGGATCGGCAGACCCCAGCGCACGATTGGCCCCGGGTCGCCGATGGTGAGCGGCGCGGCACCGCCACCGAATGCGAGAGCGGCCCACGTGACAAGGAGTGCGACCAGGATGAGGCCGGCCGGACCCCAGCGCAGCAGCTGCAGCGTGGCGGGCGACCAGCCGGTGCGACGATCGGATGCTGGCATGGTCCTTCAAGGGTACTCGGCTGCCTCGGGCGGGACCGCGTGACGCGGGCGGAGACGCGGAACGCCGCCCCGTGGGGCGGCGTTCGCAGGGTTGGGGAACCCGGGGGTGCTACTTGACCGCAGCCTTGAGCTTCGAGCCAGCCGAGATCTTGACGCCCTTCGAAGCGGCAATCTCGATCTCTTCACCGGTCTGGGGGTTGCGGCCCTTACGCGCGGCGCGCGAGGTCTGCTCAACCGAGAGCCAACCGGGGATGGTGACCTTGGTGCCCTTCGCGGCGTTCGCGGCGAGCTGCTGGAACAGGCCGTCCAGAACAGCGTTCACGGTCGCCTGGCTCTGACCGGTCTCAGCGGCGATGGTCGCGACGAGTTCGGTCTTGTTCACAGTGTTGTCTGCCATGTGTGCCCTCCTACGGACGCAGGTGCTCGCGGGCGCGAGCGCAGTCATTGCTTATTGGTCGCCGCCGTGCGGGTAGGCCCGGCGTGCGGCAACGTCGCCAAACTAACACCCACTTGGCGTGTTCGTTGAATTTACGCGGGTTTTGGCGTGTTTTGCCCAGGATTCCCATGCGATTGGGAGCCTTTCGGGCCTCGATGAGGTAATGAACTTTCGCGGCGAACAGCGCCCAACAATGACCAACAACAACGCGGGCGTGCACCGAAGTGCACGCCCGCGTCATGAAGTACTGCGGTGTCAGCGAGTGACTACCAGCTCGACTTGCGGATGCCGGGCAGCTCGCCACGGTGCGCCATCTCGCGGAAACGGACACGCGAGATGCCGTACTCAGCGAGGACGCCACGGGGGCGGCCGTCGATCGAGTCGCGGTTGCGCACGCGCACCGGCGAAGCGTTGCGGGGCAGCTTCTGGAGACCCACGCGGGCCTCCTCGCGCGACTCGTCGGTGCCGTTGGGGTCAACGAGCTGCTTCTTGAGCTGCAGGCGACGCTCGGCGTAGCGGGCGACGATCTCCTTGCGCTCTTCGTTCTTTGCGATCTTGCTCTTCTTCGCCATGTTTAGCGCTCCTCACGGAAGTCGACGTGCTTGCGAATCACCGGGTCGTACTTCTTGAGCACGAGGCGGTCCGGGGTGTTCCGGCGGTTCTTCTTGGTCACGTAAGTGAAGCCAGTGCCGGCGGTGGAGCGGAGCTTGATAATCGGACGGATGTCCTGACCCTTCTTGGCCATTAGAGCTTCACTCCCTTCTTGAGGAGGTCGGCGACAACCGCGTCAATGCCGCGAGCGTCGATAACCTTGATGCCCTTGGCCGAAAGCGTGAGGGTCACGTTGCGGCCGAGCGAGGGCACGAAGTACCTCTTCTTCTGAATGTTCGGGTCGAACCGACGCTTGGTGCGTCGGTGCGAGTGCGAAATGTTGTGACCGAACTGCGGTGTAGCACCGGTCACCTGGCACACTGCTGCCATTGCTCTCTCCTTCAATACCGCAACACGCAAGAACGTGTTGCCCAAGATCTCTTGTCGGCACCCGAGCGAGCTGTCAGTGATGAACCTCGTCCGAGCACGGTTACGCCGGAGGGGAACCCCAAGCGCACCAGCGATTTACTTTACCGGGCAGGATGCAGTACGGCAAGCATTAATTGTTCGCGGCAGCACCCGTCTTGGCGGCAACATCGGCGCCACCAGCGGCGCGGCACTCGGCGCAGATGCCGAAGACCTCGAGGTCGTGCGTGATCGCGCTGAAGCCGTGCTGCTTCGCGACCTTCGCGGCCCAGGCCTCGACCTCAGGGGCCTCAACCTCGACGGTGCGGCCGCAAACGCGGCAGACAAGGTGGTGGTGGTGCTGCTCGGTATCGCAGGCGCGGTAGCGCTCGCCGTCGGGGCCAAGCATGGTGTCGGCCTCGCCGTCCTCGGCGAGCTGCGCGAGGGCGCGGTAGACGGTCGCGAGGCCGATGCGCTCGCCCGCGTCGCGCAGCTTGTGATGGAGGTCCTGCGCGCTCACGAACGCGGGTTCTACCGCGAGCGCCTCACGGATCGCTTCACGCTGCTTCGTCGTGCGACGAGGCACGACGCGCTCCTGCTCAGACATACTTCACCTCGCCGCCAGTGTAGCCAGGCGCCAGGCGCCGCGCCCCGCGATTGACTGCGAGTGCGATGAGGAACACCAGGGTCGCGGCCAGCGCCATCGAGCCGCCGGCGGCGATCGAGAACCACTGCGAGGCGTAGAGGCCGAGCACGGCGCTACCCGCGCCGAGCAGGCTCGCGACCGGGATCATCCATTCAATGCGCCGCACGAGCAGCTTGGCTGCGGCGGCCGGTGCCGCGATCATCGCGATTGCGAGAATCGAGCCAATCGCGGGCATGGTCGTGACGACGGTGCCGACGATGAGTACGAGTGTGAGCGCCTCGACGCGCGACTCGCTGCCGCCGCTCGCGACGAAGCCCTCGCGGTCGAAGGTCGAGAAGAGGAGGTCTTTCCAGCACGCGGTGACCGCGACGATGGCGACCACGAGCATCCCGGCGATGAAGAGGATGCTCGAGGCCGGGATGCCGATGATCGAACCGGTGAGGAACGAGTCGACGCGCGACTGCAGGCCGGGCACGAGCGAGTGCATGAACACGCCGAGCGCGTAGCCGAACGAGAGCACGATGCCCGCGGCCACCTGGCGCCCCTGGCGGCGAATGCGCCCGAGCAACAGCATGAACCCAACGAGCACGAGACCCATGACGAAGGCACCGAGCACGATGTGCACGCCAAGGATCGCGGCGAGCACGCCGCCCGGGAACGTCGCGTGGGTGAGGGCGACCGTGAAGAATGCGCGCTGGCGCAGTACGACGAGCGAGCCAACGATGCCGCAGAGCAGGCCGACGAGGATGCCCGTGACGAGGGCCGAGGCGAAGATGGTCATGCGCGCACCCGCTTTCGCCGCGTGAGGGCGGTCACGCCCGCGACCACGAGGTAGAGCGTGACAAGCACGAGCACGAGTACGGCCGAGGGCGAGACGTTGAGCCGCGCATCCACCGACAGCCAGTAGCCCGAGACGAGGCCGAGGAACGAGGCGAGGAGCGCGGCGCCCGCGGCGATCGGCACGATCAGGGCGAGGCGGAAAGAGATGAGCCGACCGACCGCGGCGGGCACGATGAGCAGGGCGAGGACGAGCAGGTTACCGACCGCGCGGGAGGCCGCGACGACCGTGAGCGCGATCGCGACGTTGAGCAACAGCTCGTAGTGGAGCACGGGCATCCCGCTCGCCTCGGCCGAGTCGCGGTCGAAGGCGACCGACACCTGCTCTTTCCACGTGAGCCCGACGATGAGCAGGGCGATAACGCCGAGCACACCGATGACGAGCAGGTCGTCGTGCGAAATCGTGAGCAGTTGGCCGAACAGCAGCGTCTCGAGGCCGGTTGCGTAGCTCGTCGAGCGCGACACGATGACGATGCCGATCGCGAAGGCGCCGGCAAGCAGCACGGCAGTGTTTGCGTCGGTGCCCGCGCCGCGGCGTGACGCGAGTGTCAGCAGCACGGTCGCGATAAGCGCGGCAATGACGGCGCCGAGGTACACGGCCGTGCCGCTCCCCTGCCCCGCGACGAACCCGATGACGACGCCCGGGAACACGGCGTGCACGAGGCCGTCGCTGACAAATTCGAGCTCGCGCAGGTTCAGGGCGACGCCCACGACGGCGGCGACCACCGCGAGCGCAGCGAGCGCGATCGCCGCGGTCTGCATGAACGGCGCGCCAAAGATGACGTCGACCCCGGTCACAGCAGCGGCTTGTCAGGAGTCGCGACGGGGTGCGGGTGGGCAACGAGGTCGCTGTGCGTGTCGAAGTGGTCGTGCGATTCGCCGAAGGTCTCGGCGATGGCCTCGGGCTGGAGTACCTCGTGGATGTCGCCGTAGGCGATCTGGTGCTGGTTGATGAGCAGCACGTGCGTGCACACCTGGTGCGCGAGCTCGAAGTCGTGCGTCGACACGACGATGCCCATGCCAGCCTCGCGCAGCTCGCGCAGGGTCTGCATCAGCGCCTTGCGGTTCGGGGTGTCGAGGCCGTTGAACGGCTCGTCGAGCAGCAGGATACGCGGGCGGGTCACGAGGGCGCGCGCGAGAAAGCCGCGCTGCCGCTGGCCACCCGAGAGGTCGCCAAAGCGGCGCTCGGCCACGTCGACGAGGTTGACCCGTTCGAGGGCCTCCTGCACCGCATCCCTGTCGGCCCGGCCTGGCCACCGCAGGGGGCCGAGCGCGCGGTAGCGACCGAGCATGACGACCTGGCGCAGCGAAATCGGAAACTCGAGGTCGATGTGATCGTGCTGCGCGAGGTAGCCGACGTGCGCCGCCGCGGCGCGGGGACGGCCGCCGAGCACGGCCAGTTCGCCGGTCGTGGGGGCGACGAGGCCGATCATGCTCTTGAGCAGCGTCGACTTGCCCGAGCCGTTCGGCCCCACGAGCGCGAGCGCCTGCCCCTGCGCAAGTTGCAGGTTCAGGCGCTCGGCCGCGGGCGTACGGCCGTCATAGCTCAGTGTGACGTCGCGGTAGCGCAGGAGTTCGTCGGTCAATTGGTCTCCGTGAGCGAGGCGGGCACCTCGGCCGCCGTGGCACCCCAGGAGTCGAGGATCTGCTCAGTGTTGTGGATGGTCGAGGAAATGTAGGTAGCGCCGTCGCTGTCGGCCGCACCGAGCGAGTCGGTGTAGAGCGCGTCATCGCCTGAGTAGACCTTAACGCCGGCCTGCTCCGCGATCGCCTCAGCCGTTGTCGGCTTGAGCTGCGACTCGGTGAAGACGGCAGGCACGCCCGACTCCTTGATCTTCTTCACAAGGTCGTTCACCTCGGCGACCGACGGCTCGGCGTTGTCCTCCCAGCTCGGCATGACCGAGCCGATGAAGGTGATGTCGTAGGCGTCGTTGTAGTAGGTGAGGGCGTCGTGGTTCGTCGCGAGCAGGCGATCGTCTGCGGGCACCTGGTCGATGCTCGTCGAGATCCACTCGTCGAGGTCGGCGAGCTTCGCCTCATACGCCTCGGCGTTCGACGTGATTGTCGCCGCATTGTCGGCGCTCGCCGTCTCGAGGCCGTCGGCAACGTTCTGCACCATGATCTCGGCGTTGGCCGGCGAGGTCCAAATGTGCGGATTGCCCGCAGCGTCGTCGTGCTCCTCGTGGTCGCTGTCCTCTTCGGCCGCATGGTCGTCGTCGTCATCGGTACCCATCGGCGTGATGCCCTCCGAGGCGTCGATGACCGTGCCGTCGAAGCCGGCCGAGGCGAGGGTGTCGTCGATCCACGGCTCGAGGTCCATGCCGTTGATCACGACGACATCGGCGGTGCGAATCACCTCGAGATCGGCGGCCGTCGGCTCGAAGCTGTGCACCGACGAACCGGGCTGCAACAGGCTTGTCACCTCGGCGTCGGTGCCCTTGGTGAGGTTGAGGGCGAAGTCGTGCAGCTGCGTCGTGGTGGTGACCACGTTGAGGCCGTCCGCCGGGCCGCTTGCCGCGGTGGCGCATCCAGTCACGCCAATCGCGACGATCGTCGCGCCGGCCGCTCCGAGCAGTGCGCGCGTGAACTTCCGCAAGGCTGGTTCCTATCTAGCGAGCGTCGGCGACAAAAGAGGGTGGCCGCTCGACGCTTGCGTAGCTGCGACCGAGCTAAACGATAACCGTTCTCATTGCGGCTCGCAAGAATGGTCAGCCTTGCCACTCGCTCGCGAGCAGGCCGTAGCAAACGAGGTCGTGGCGGCGCTCGCCAACGCGCAAGGCACTGCGGCGCGTGCCCTCCTCGGTGAACCCGAGCCGCGTCGCGAGGCCCCGGCTGCGGTCGTTGCCGACCGCGACCTGCAGCTCGATGCGCACCTGTTCGAGCGTGCCGAACGCGTGCGCGATGAGCGCCTCACATGCCCGGCGCACGAGCCCCTGGCCTTCGAACTCGGCGGTGACCCAGTAGCCGATCTCGCTGACGCGGTCGTTGGCGTTCACCTGGCGAAGTTCGATCGAACCAGCGAGGCGGCCGTCGACCTTGATGAAGCAGGGCAGACTCGTGCCCGCGACGTACTTCTGCAGCTGACCGCGCAGGAACTCGCGCTGCTGCTCGAGCGGCTGCACCTCGCGCGCCCAGTTCTCCCACTCGCCGATGCGCCCTTTGTTCGCTTCGAGCACCTCGGCGAGCGCCTCGGCATCGCCGACGCCGCACAGGGTGAGGGTGGCGCGGTCGTCGAGCGGATGCGTGAAGAATGTCATTGCGAAAGCCTACGGCGTGTGGGTGGGGCAGGCGTGACGTTCCGAGCTCGCGTTCCCGGGCCACGCCAAGCCTTCAGTGCTTCGCTCGAGCCATGACTAGGACAGTCGACCGCATCGCCGAAGAAGCCGAACGTTTGACCACGACCATCGCCGCCACCGATCCATCCGCCCCGGTACCAAGCTGCCCGGGCTGGACCGCACAAGACCTCCTCGCCCACGTCACCGAAGTGCACGAGTTCTGGGGGCAACTGCTCGCCACGGGGGCGCGCACCGACGAAGATTCCGAGGCGATCGAGGCCGCCAAGGTGCCCATGCCCGAGGGCGACGGCGCCGTCGAGGCCCTCGTGCCGCGTCGCCAAGCGGCCACCGCGACGCTCGTCGAGCAACTCACCGCCCGCGACGAAGCCGAACCCCTTTGGACCTGGTTCTCGGCCGATCAGTCGGTCGGCTTCGCGCGCCGCATGCAACTGCACGAGGCGACGATGCACCGCGTCGACGCCGAGCTCGCGGCCGGAGAACCGCTGACACCGATCGACCCCGAGGTCGCCGGCGACGGCGTCGCGCAGGTCGTCGAAGTGATGCACGCGAGCGCCTACGACTGGATCCCCGAGTGGGCCACGGTCGAGCAATTGGCCACGCTCACGCTCACGCCGACGGATGCGGGGCAGCCGGTCGAGGTCGAAATCTCGCGCTGCGGGGGCACTCGGCCGCGCGACGGCAAGGAGATCAGCTCCCTCATCGCGCGACCGCTGCAGGCCGACACCGACGCCGGGAGCCTGCCGCACGCCAGCGCATCCGCCGACGCCGCCGCGCTCTACCTGTGGCTCTGGGGCCGCGGCGAGCCGGTCGAGGTGACCGGCGACGCCGACGCGGTCGAGATCGTCACGGAACTCGTCGCGCAGGGGATCGACTAGCTCACACTAATCGAGCAGCAGCGCCGGCTCCTCGACGATGCGCGCGACATCGGCGAGGAAGCGCGAGGCGACATCGCCGTCGACGAGGCGGTGGTCGAAGCTCGCGGCGAGCGTCGTGACCTGGCGGACGCGCACCTCGTCGTCGACCACCCATGGCTTCGGGCGCACGGTGCCGAACGCGAGGATGCCGACTTCGCCGGGATTGAGCACGGGCGTGCCCGAGTCCATACCGAAGACGCCGATGTTCGTGATGGTGAACGTGCCGCCCTGCTGATCGGCGGGCGGGGTCTTGCCGTCGCGCGCCGTGATGGTGAGCTCCTGCAGCGATTCGGCGAGCTCGCGCATCGACATCTCGTGGGCGTTCTTGATGTTCGGCACGAGCAGGCCGCGGGGCGTGGCAGCGGCGATGCCGAGGTTCACGTAGTGCTTGATGATGTATTCCTCATCAGTCCACGTGGCGTTTGTGGTGGGGTTGCGCTGAATCGCCCACATGACGGCCTTCGCGATGAGCAGCAGCGGCGACACCTTGATGCCGGCGAAGTGGGGCGACTCCTTGAGGCGCTTGACGTACTCCATCGTGCGGGACGCGTCGACGTCGACAAACAGCGTCACGTGCGGCGCCGTGAACATCGACTGCACCATGTTCTGCGCGATCATCTTGCGCACGCCCTTGACGGGGTGGCGCTCCTCGCGCTCCTCGTTCCAGTTCGGCGTCTCGAGGTTTGTGAACAGCTTCGCCTGCTCGGCGTGACGAATCACGTCGTCGCGGGTGATCTCGCCGGCCTGGCCCGTCGCGGTGACCGATGAGAGGTCGACCTCAAGGTCCTTCGCGAGCTTGCGGATCGGCGGCTTCGCGATGATCGGGAACGCGGCTGCCGCGGGCACGGATGCGGGCAGCTCGGGCTTCTTGCGGCGCTCCGCGGCGGCCTTCGCTGCGCGGCGGGCGTTCGAGGCGTGACGCGCGCTGCGACGCGAGCTCGCGGCCGGTGCCGAGCCGTAGCCGACGAGGCTCGCACCGCTCTCGGCGTCGCCCTCCTCGCTCACGCTCTGCGACGCATCCTGCTCGGCCTCGGCCACTTCGGGGGTCGTAATGCCGGGGTGGCTGTCGCCATCGGGGTCGGCCGGGTCGGTCCAGGTGAGGATCACGCTGCCGACCTCCACTTCTTCGCCCTCGGCGGGGATCAGCTCGTCGATCACGCCGGCAAATGGGCTCGGCATCTCGACGAGCGACTTCGCGGTCTCGACCTCGACGAGCACGTCGTTGACCGCGACGGTGTCGCCGGCCCTGACGTGCCAGTTCACGATGGTCGCTTCGGTCAGGCCCTCACCGATTTCCGGCAGTTCGAACTCGATGCTCATGGTCGACTCCTAGTACTCGAGCACGCGGTCGACGGCGTCCAGCACGCGGTCGACGTCGGGCAGGTAGACGTTCTGCAGGCGGGTGGGTGGGAACGGCACGTTGTACGCCGAAACGCGAAGCACTGGCGCCTCGAGCGAGTAGAAGCAGCGCTCAGTCAGGGTGGCGGCGAGCTCGCTGCCGAGCGAGATGTTGCCCGGCGCCTCCTGCGCGACGACAACGCGGCCGGTCTTGCGCGCCGACTCGATGAGCGGGGCGTAGTCGATCGGCGCGAGCGTGCGCAGGTCGACAACCTCGATCGACACGCCATCCTTCGACGCGAGGTCGGCGGCCTGCAGGTTCATCGCGGTCTGCGCGCCGAAGCCGATGAGTGTCACGTCGGTGCCCTCGCGGGCCACGCGGCTCTCGTGCAGCGAGACGGTTTCGAGCGCGGTGTCGACCTCGCCCTTCGGCCAGTAGCGCGACTTCGGCTCGAGGAATACGACCGGATCATCGCTGCGAATCGCCTGCTGGATCATCCAGTAGGCATCATTCGGCGTCGACGGCGAGACCACGCGCAGGCCCGGTGTGTGGGCGAAGTAGGTCTCGGGGCTCTCCTGGTGGTGCTCGACCGCGCCGACGTGCCCGCCGTACGGGATGCGGATGACGAGCGGGAGCTTCACGTTGCCGTCGGTGCGGGCCGGGATCTTCGCGAGCTGCGTCGTAATCTGGTCGAAGCCTGGATAGACGAAACCGTCGAACTGAATCTCGCAGACGGGCCGGTAGCCGCGCATCGCGAGGCCAATGGCGGTGCCGATGATGCCCGACTCGGCGAGCGGGGTGTCGAACACGCGGTGCTTGCCGAAGTCACGCTGGAGGTGCTCGGTGATGCGGAAGACGCCGCCGAGCGGGCCGATGTCTTCGCCCATTAGTAGCACCTTCTCGTCGGCCTCGAGCGCGGCGCGCAGGCCGGCGTTCATGGCACGGGCGAGGGGCAGATTCTGTCGCTCGTCGGTCATTCGTTCTCCTCCAGCGACGCCTCGAATCCCAGGAACTCGCCGATCTCGGCCTCGATGAGCGGATGCCGTTCGGCGTAAATGCCGGTGAACATCGCCATGGGCTCGGGGTTGGGCAGCGCGAGCGTGCGGCGGCGCACGTCGGCGGCGTAGTCCTTCGCCTCGGTCTCGATGCCGTCGAAGAAGTCGTCGCCCTCACCCTCGGCGCGCAGGTAGGCGACAAGGCGAGTGATGGGGTCGCGATCGCGCCAGAACTGCTCTTCTTCGCGGGTGCGGTACTTCGTCGGGTCGTCGCTCGTCGTGTGCGCACCCATGCGGTACGTCAGCGCCTCGATGAACGCGGGGCCTTCGCCGGCGCGGGCGCGGTCGAGGAACTCGAGCGACACGGCGTAGCTCGCCATGACGTCATTGCCGTCGATCTGCACGCCGGGCATGCCGAAGCCGTCGGCGCGGCGGTAGAGCGGGGTGGGCGACTGCACCGAGACTGGCACCGAGATCGCCCACTGGTTGTTCTGCAGGAAGAAGACCTGCGGGGTGTCGTAGCTGCGCGCGAACACGAGCGCCTCGTTGAGGTCACCCTGGCTCGTCGAGCCGTCGCCGAAGTAGACGATGGTCGCCTCGTCACGCTCGGGGTCACCGGTGCCGACGAGACCGTCGAGTCGCTGGCCCATCGCGTAGCCCGTCGCGTGCAGCGTCTGCGTCGCAATGACGAGGGCATAGTTGCGGAAATTTCCGCTCGTTTCCGGCTCCCAGCCCGCGTTCGTCACACCGCGCAGCAGCGCGAGGATGTTCACCAGGTCGAGGCCGCGCACGAAGCCAACACCGTGCTCGCGGTACGACGGGAACACCGTGTCCTGCGGTTTGAGCGCGAGCGCCGAACCGATCTGCGCGGCTTCCTGCCCCTCGGCCGGCACGTAGAGCGCGAGCTCGCCCTGACGCTGCAGGTTCGTCGCCTCGCGGTCGAACGCGCGCACGAGCCGCATCGACCGGTACGCCTCGCGCCACAGGGCAGGGTCGGCCTGCTCGAGCCGCGCGAAATACGGCTCAGCCGCCTCGCTGCGGGCGAGCGTGCCCTCGGGGGTGAGTAGCTGCACCGTGGCGGTGCTCGGGTCAGTTGGACTCACGTTCGACGTGCCTCCTCGAAGCGGATCAACCTTGCCAGTCTATGACCGAGTCAGCCGCGAACGCTGGAGGATGAACACAGCGAGTTGCCGGAATCCACTGCGTTTTTCCACAAGCCTCCGGTGCCCGGCGACTACTCCGCGTCGGTCTGGCGCAGGTCCGGGTACCGCTCGATGGCCTGCCAGCAAGCGGCGAGCAGCGGCGAGACCGAGGCCTCTTCGCCGATCGACACGCGCAGGCCGTCGCCCGGGAACGCGCGGGCGACGATGCCGCCCTCGAGCAGAATCTCGTTGACGCCCTCGGTCTGCTCGCCGGCCGGCAGCCACACGAAGTTTGCCTGGGTCTCGGGCACGCGCCAGCCCTGGTCGATGAGCGCGCGGCGCACCTCGTCGCGGCGCGCGGTGATCTCGTTAACCCGCTCGCGGATCGCGTCGGCCTCCTGCATCACCGCGAGCGTCGCGGCCTGCGCCTGCTCCGAGATGGTGAAGGGGATGGCCGTGGTCGCGAACGCCTGCAGCACCTGCGCGTTGCCGAGCATGTAGCCGACGCGGAGGCCGGCGAGGCCGTACGCCTTCGAGAAGGTGCGGGCGACGACGAGGTTCGGGTAGTCGCGCAGCAGGCGGGTCGCGTTGAGCACGGCGGGGTCCGTGACGAACTCGATGTACGCCTCGTCGGCGATGACGAGCAGATTGCTCGGCACGCGCTTCATGAACCGCTCGAAGTCGTCCTGACGCACGGCCGGGCCGGTCGGGTTGTTCGGGGTGCAGACGACCACCATGCGCGTGCGCTCGGTGGTCGCGTCGGCGAGCCCGTCGAGGTCGATCGAGGAGTCGGCCTTGAGCGGCACCTGCACGCTCGTCGCGCCGGCGACGGTGACGATGCCCGGGTACGCCTCGAAGCTGCGCCACGGGTAGAGAATCTCGTCGCCGGCGCCCGCCGCCGCCTGGACAGCCTGGTAGAGCAGCGAGACCGAGCCGGCGCCGATAAGCACCTGCTCGGCGGGGAGGCCGTAGTGCGCGCCGAGCGCCTCGCGCACGGCGGTCGCCCGAGCATCCGGATACCGATTGAACGCACTCACGCCGTTGACCGCCTCGAGCACGGCGTCGAGCGGCTCGAACGGCAACTCGTTCGACGAGAGCTTGAACGCCGTGGCGGCTGCGGGCTTGCCCTGCTGGTACGCGCGCTGAGCGAGGATTTCGGGACGTAGCTGCACCGGTGCATCAGTCATATCCGAATTCTAGCTTCGGCCGGCGGCCCGGCTGACGCGCCTCGAGCAATGTGCGAGCCTCGGGCCACGCCGCGCGCGGCGAAACCTACCGTTCTGCAGCGAGACCCGCCACAATGACGGCATGCGCTTTCTCGCCTCGATCGTTCTCAACGCCGTCGCACTCTGGGCCACCGTGTGGGTCCTGCAGGGCGGCCTGACCGTCACGGCTTACGACGACTCGCAGGGCTCGCTCGTGCTCACGTACCTGATACTCGCGGTCGTGTGGGGTCTCGTCAACGCCGTCATCGGCTCGGTGGTGCGCGTCGTCTCGATGCCGCTGTACTGCCTCACACTCGGCCTGTTCGCCCTCGTCGTCAACGGCTTCCTGTTCTGGCTCGTCGGCTGGGTCAGCGGGCTGCTCGACTTTGGCTTGACCATCGACAACTTCTGGTGGGCGATCGGCGGCGCGATCATCATGGGCATCCTCTCGGCGATCCTCAACGGCATCTTCCGCACCCGCAAGCGCGACACCCGCCGCCGCGAGGTCGAAGACTAACGCTCGCCAAACCGGCCGATTTCTTCGAGGCGGTCGAACACCTCCTCGGGCGTCATCGGCCGGATGCCCCCGCCGCTCGCGTAGACCGGCTCGCGCTCGAAGCGGAAGTCGGTCGTCGTGACGGCGGTCGCCCCCTGCACGGGCGCGAGGACCGCATCGCGCTGCGTGACCGCCTTCGGGTCGTCGACCTCGTCGTAGCCGGCCGCGGTCTGTTGATATTCGGCGAGCGCGTGCGGCGCGAGGATGCCCTCCCCCGCCGGCACGCCGCCCGGGAACGGGTCGCGCCGCACGACCGACACGTCGCCCTGCGCGCCCGGCGTGATGCCCTGGAGGCCGGTGATGAGGTCGCCGTCGTGCTCGAGCTGGGTGACGGGAATTTCGCCGCCGATGCTCGTGCCATGCACGGGCGAGCCGGCGAGCACGACCGACGCGACGTCCCACGTGCCCGTTTTCGCGAGCTCTGACACCACGAGGGCGCCCTGCGAGTAGCCGACGAAGACCACCTCGTCGCCCGCGGTGATGCCGGCCTGGCCCATCGCGTCCGACACGGCGCCGACCGATTGCGCGTCGCTGCCGCCGTAGGCCGCGAGGTTCGAGAGGTTGTCCATGCCGTTCTCGTCGCCGAGCCCGGGCGAACTCGTGCCGGCGACGCTAACGACGTAGACGGTGCTGCCGTCGGGGCGCACGTACTCGGTGATCGTCGCGTTCGTGCCGTCGGGGTCGGTCGGCGGAATCGCCTCGACGAGGTCGGCGATCGACGACGGCGCCGAAGAGGCCTCGTCGCGCTTCGCGCCCGACACGAGCATCGGCCCAGTGCCGAGCGCGAACGCCGCCGCGAGCGCGCCCGCGACCTCGTTCGGGCTGGTGAAGAGCGGCACGCCGGTGAGGCCGTTGACGATCTCGTCGCCGGCCGAGACGCCGCTGCGCACGAGCAACACACTGAGCGGGTTTGCGAGCAGGTGCTGGTTGTCGGCCCACCAGGCCACGATGTCGTCACCGCCCGGCAGCACGCCGGCCTGCTCGAGCGCGCCGGCGGTGGCGAGCGTGCCGAGCACGAGCGGGATGCCCGCGGGGCTGAGCAGCAGGGGCACGGCCGCGAGCGCGCCCGTCGCGGCAACGCTCACGACTGAGAGCACGACGGTCGAGACCACGGCGTCGCTCAGCACGGTGAAGGCCTCGACTGCCGCGCGGTCGGCGGCCTCGTACCAGGCCTGCGCCTGCAACAGGTGCTCGGCCGCCGCCCCGGCGAATGCGGCGGCCGACTGCATGCCGCCGGCAAGCAGCTGCGCCTCGAGCGAGATCACTCCGAGCTGCGGCCCCGAGATGGTGAGCCAGCCGTTCGCGGGGAACCACGCGGGCGTGCTGAGCCGGAGATTGAGCCCAGCCATGCCCTCCTCAATGCCGTCGAGCTTCGCCGCGGCGGTGCCGAACTGCGAGGTCTCGACGCTCACCTGCACCATCGCTAGATCACCTCCGCGGCGACAATCTGGCCGTCGAGCAGCGCGAGCTGCGTCTCGTACTGCCAGGCGACGGCAGTGCACGCGGCGGCGGCCGTCTCGAGCATCCCGCTCAGCGCGAGGCGGGTGAGGGTGTAGCTGAGCTGCGCGACCGACACCCAGTCGGCGATCGCCGCGTCGTCGACGGCGGGCAGGTGCACCGAGCGCACCTCGCTCGAGGCGTCATGCAGCAGCTGGGCAAGGTTGCCGACGTCGGTACGCACCTGCCGAATCGTCGCGGCGTCGAGCGCCTCGGCGGGGTTGAACCCGGAGTCGGTGGTCGGGGTCGCGGTCATGGGCACTCCTCGCGCTCGGGCACCCCGGGGCGGATGCGGTGCTGCGAGTCTCGCGCGGGGCCCGTCCACCCGCTCGGCGCGCGCCCGCCGCTGTGGATGGACGCACATCCACAAGCGTCGCGGGAGGCGCACAACGTGGGCGTGTCAATCCCGTTGCACTCGACGGTTGTCGGCGTTACGCCGGTGCGCCACAATAAGCGCATGTCTGCAGTCGACGGCGCGGGGCCGGTATTTCGCATCTGTTTCGTCTGCACGGGCAACATCTGCCGCTCCCCGATGGCCGAAGCCATCAGCCGCGACATGGCCGTGCGGGACGGATTCGGCGACTCCATTGAGTTCGACTCCGCGGGCACGGGCGACTGGCACGTCGGCGAAAAGGCTGATCCCCGCACCCTGAACTCGCTGCAGCGCGCCGGATATTCGGCCGATGGGCACCGAGCGAAGCAGTTCGACCCCGACTGGTTCGGCAACTACGACCTCGTCGTTACCTTCGACCCGAGCCAGGACCGCATTCTCAAGACCTGGGCCGAGACCCCCGAGCAGCGCGCACTCATTCGCCCGCTGCTCTCGTTCTGCGACCTCCACGAGGACGCCGGGGATGTGCCGGATCCCTACTATGGGAGTGACGAGCTGTTCAACGAAGTGCGAGACCTCATCGAGCACGCCTGCGAAAAGCTGCTCGCGCAGGTCGAGCCCGTGACGCGGGCGGCTCGCGAGACCGCAACCCCCTAGAACGGAGCCCCGATGAGTCCCCTGCCTCCGCAGCTGATCAGCCCCCTCGACAACCGCTACTACAAGGCGGTGGCGCCGATCGGCGAGCACCTCAGCGAGGCCGCGCTCAACCGCGCCCGCGTGAAGGTCGAGATCGAGTGGCTCATCTTCCTCACCGACCGCGAGCTGTTCGGCGCGAGCCCGCTCACGGCCGAGCAGCGGACGAAGCTGCGCGCCGTCGTCGACGCCTTCGACCAGGCGGCCATCGACGCGCTCGCAACCATCGAGGCGACGACGCGTCACGACGTCAAGGCGGTCGAGTACTACGTGCGCGACCAGCTGCGCGCCCTCGACCTCAGCGCGGTCGAGGAACTCACGCACTTCGGCTGCACCTCGGAGGACATCAACAACACCGCTTACGCGCTGACCATTCGCGACGCCGTCACCGAAGTCTGGCTGCCCGCCGCCGCCGCGCTCGTCGAGCAGATCTCGACCCTCGCGCGTGAGCAGCGTGAGCAGCCGATGCTCTCGCTCACGCACGGCCAGCCCGCGACGCCGACAACGCTCGGCAAGGAGCTCGCGGTCGTCGCCCACCGCCTCGGCCGTGTTCTGCGCCGCATCGAACAGCAGGAGTACCTCGGCAAGTGGGCCGGCGCAACCGGCAACTTCGCCGCGCACCTCGTGGCAGGCCCGGAGCTCGACTGGGAGCAGGTGGCTGACGAGTTCACCGCATCCCTCGGCCTCGTGTGGAACCCGCTCACGACGCAGATCGAGTCGCACGACTGGCAGGCCGAGCTCTACTCGGACATCGCCCACTTCAACCGCGTGCTGCACAACTTCTGCACCGACGTGTGGATGTACATTCAGCGCGGCATCTTCAAGCAGATCCCGCAGCCAGGCGCGACCGGCTCGTCGACCATGCCGCACAAGATCAACCCGATTCGCTTCGAGAACGCCGAGTCGAACCTCGAGCTTTCGTGCGCGATCCTCGACTCGCTCGCCGCGACCCTCGTCACCTCGCGCATGCAGCGCGACCTCACCGACTCGTCGTCGCAGCGCAACATCGGCGTTGGCTTCGGCCACTCGCTGCTCGCGCTCGACAACGTGCGCCGCGGCCTCGGCGAGCTCGCCGTGAACCCCGACACGCTCGGCCGCGAGCTCGACGGCAACTGGGAGGTGCTCGCGGAGGCGATTCAGACCGTGATTCGCGCCGAGATCGTCGCCGGTCGCTCGCACATCGAAGACCCGTACGCGGTGCTCAAGGAGCTCACCCGCGGCCACTCGGTTGGCCGGGATGAGCTCGTCGCGTTCGTCGACGGCCTCGAGATCGGGGATGCGGCGAAGGCACGCCTGCGCGAGCTCACCCCGCAGACCTACACGGGTCGCTCGGCGCAGCTCGTCGACCGGTTGGGCTAAACCCGCCGGTCGGGCCGCTCGGCCCTACTTCTCGTCGGCGTCGCCGGGTTCGAGGTCGTCCGCTTCGGCGGCGGCCTCGGCCTCGACATCGCCGTCGAAGGGGCGCAGTGCCGCGCCCTTCGCACCCGGGTCGTCCGACTCGGCAAGCTGACGGTCAAGGTAAACCGGGGCCTCGGCGTTGGGCTTGTAGTTCAGCAGCAACAGCGACATCACCACGAGCACGACGACCATCGCGACACCCGCGAAGATCAGGCCAAGCACGATGTCCTGCACCGTCAGCAGCACGATGAGCAGCACGAAGATGCCGGCCGCTGCGGCGATAATCACGACCTCGAAGGGTTTCATCAGCGCCTTGCGCTGCTGCTTGCTTCCGTGGTCGTTTGAGTCCGCTCCGCTCACGCGGCGGCTCCTTCCTTGGGCCCCTCTTGGGCACGGCGGCGCAGTGCGGCGCGGAGGCTGATTGCTTCGATGACCAACAACACACCGAGGATCGCGAAGTAGGCGCCGACGAAACCGATCGACTGCACGTCGGCCGTCAGCGACCCCTCAACGTTCTGGATGCCACCGTACTGGTCGTTGAGCTCCGGCGGCACGAACGCGACGATCACGCCGAGCAGCGTGGTCAGGGCGCCCGCGATGAGGATCTCACTCGAGTACATGGAGTGCTTTCGGCTCATGAAGGCCGCGAGCAGCTCGACGATGCCGGTGATGATGCCCCAGGTGGCGACAGTGATGATAAAGCTCTGGGCGGTGGCCCAGTCATGCCCACCGGTTGCCATGAACAGCGAGAATCCGCCAGCGAGCACGTTGAGCAGGCTGCGGATCAGCACGTAAACGCGCGCCGGGTGCCCCTTGACGCCGATGCCCTCGAAGCCGACGATGATGCCGCTCCAGAGCACGACCGCCCCGAACACCGCGAAGCCGAAGCGGGCGTTGTGGTCTTGAGTGAATGTGATGACCAGCGCGCCGGCGATGGCCGGCAGCGCACGGAACAGTAGCGATATCCAGATGTTCTCCGGGAGGTTCCGAAGTGTGTCGGTGCCAGTCGAAGTGGCCGCGTTGTTTGACATGCGATCCTCCCAAAACGTAACTGCCCCTGTGGTTCTAGTCTACCCAGCAGGAGCAGTCGCGATTGCCGACAGTATCGTCGGCCCCGGAAGGTTACTACTCCGTGATCGTCGTCTCGGTCTGCGCGATGAGCTCGTCGAGCTCGCTCGCCGAGGGTTCGCGGTCGAAGCAGGTGATCTGGTACATGAGCAAATCGTCGCCAAACACGTGTGCCGTGAGCAGGCCGGTCGTGTCGTAGGTGTCCTCGGTAAATAGCACGGTGCCGAGCTCAACCTCGAGGCCGTTCGTGTCGGTCACCGTCGTGCTGCCGGCGTTCGAGAGCTGGTAGCCAGTCGTGTCGGTGTTGAGGTAGGTGTTCAGGCTGCCTGCCGGGTCGTCGGGGTACCACGTGCCGCCCGACGCCGCCGCCGGCACGAACGAGGTGAGATAGGTGCAGGTCTGGTCGGGGCTGTAGAACAGCTCCTGGCCGTTGAGGTCCTGAGGGTCCCAGTCGCCCGTGTAGTCGAGCGCGATGTCGCTGACCTCGTCGGTGTTGTCGATCGGGTAGGCGGCGTCGGCCGGTGCTTCGCCGCCGTCGCCAGAGTCGCCCGAATTGCCGCTCGTGCTCGTGCCGTTGCCGCCGTTCGCGGTGGTCTGGTTCGAGTTGCCGGCGCCGAACAGGGCGATTCCGCCCCAGATGCCGCCGCCGACGAGAGCGACCGCCGCCACGGCAATCACGATCCACGCCCAGACGGGGATGCCCTTCTTCTTCGGCGCGCCGCCGCCGGGCTGACCGCCCTGGCTACTGCCGTAGCCGCCGTATGCCGCGGCCGATTGAGGCTGGTACTGCTGTTGATTCTGCTGCCCGTACTGCTGCTGGTCACCGCCATACTGGCCGCCGCCGTACACCTGCTGCTGGTTCTGCTGGCCGAAGCCGTCGCCCTGGCTCGCGTACTGCTCGCCCTGCGAGGCGTACGAGTCGCCCTGGCTCGCATACTGGTCGCCGCCCGACGAATAAGAGTTGTAGTCGTTGCCGCCCGAGTTCGAGTCGCCGTACGAGCCGTAGCTGTTGTAGTCGTTGCCGCTCGAGTTGTAGTCGCTGCCGCCGCCGAAGACCTGCTGCGCGTCGCGATCGGGCTGGTCTGACTCGCGGTCACCATAGCCAGAAGGCGGGAACTGATTCGACATGGACGTCTCCTTCGGCGCGGTGGCGAGCGGTAATGGCCACCATTGTTGCAGGTACTGGGGGCGGATGCGTGCGGAAAGCAAGCGGGTGGGCCCGGCAGAGGCGCCGAACCCACCCAAGCGGCGTGGCCGAAGCCGCGCTGGCTAGTTGTCTTCCGGAGTAATGGTGAACGAGGTGTCCGCCATCTGGTCCTTGAAGCTGTCTTCGTCGACACCGTTGCTGCCGTCGCAGACCGTCGCCATCACGAGGATGTCGCCCGAGTCCGAGAACGGGTGCGCGGCGATGTAACCGATGCCCTCGCCCGAGGTCGGCTTCATTTCGTAGATCACGAACTCAACGTCTTGGCCCTCGGAGTCGGCCATCGTGACGTTATCGAGCTTCGTGTAGGTGACGTCGCTCGAGCCGCTCTGGCCCGCTGCCTCGGCGACCGAGTCCTCCATGCTGCCCTCAACGTTGTCGGGGTCGATGCCCGTGGCACCGCCCTCGAAGCTCGCGAGGTAGTAGCAGGTGTAGTCGTCGTTGACGTACATACCCTCGCCGTAGTCTTCCCAGTCGCCGTTGTAGGTGACCTCGACGTCCGACACGGTCTTGTCCGACTCAATGTCGTAGCCGTTGCTGCCGCCGAAGAGCGCAATGCCGCCGAAGATACCGCCGACGACGAGGCCGATGACGACCACCGCGATGACGATCCAGGCCCAGACGGGGAAGCCCTTCTTCTTGCCGCCCTGCGGGGGCTGCTGGCCGTAGCCGCCGTAGTTCTGGTTCTGGTCCTGACCGGGCTGACCGGGCTGACCGTACGAACCGTAGACCTGCTGGCCCTGCTGGCTCTGGCCGTAGCCCTGCTGCTGCGACGCATCCTGGCCGTAGCCGCCGTAGGACTGTTGCTGGCCCTGGTCGTAGCCCTGCTGCTGCGAGGCGCCCGAGCCGTAGCTACCGTACGACGACTGCTGGCCCGACTGACCCTGCTGGCCCGACTGACCCTGGCCGTACGAGTTATAGCTCGAGTCGTTCGACGAGCTCGACTGCTGGCCGTAGGAGTTCGAGTTGTACCCGCCGTAGCCTTGCTGGCCCGACTGATCCTGGCCCTGTCCCTGCTGGCCGTAGCCCTGGTAGTTGGACTGCGACTGGTAGCCCTGGTAGCCGCCGGTCGACGCGTCGTAGCCGCTGTTCTGCTGGCCCTGGGCGCCGTAGCCCTGCTGATTCTGGTTCTGCTGGCCGGGGTTCTGCTGACCCTGACCGTCGCCCTGGCCGTTGCCGGAGGGAGGGAACTGGTTCGACATGCGATTCCTCACAAGAGTTGCGATGCTCGGAAAGTACGAGTTCTGGCACCTTCGTTTATATCAACCGCGACAACGTCGTAACTATCCGCCGTGCGGGCGACATTCCGCCCCACGAATCTGGAACCAGCGGATGAGCCGGGCTCCGGCTGCGTGCGTGGGTTCGGCTCAGCGCACGGGTTCGATGTCGAGTTTCACGTCGTCAAGCACGCTCATCATGAGCCCGGGGTCGAGCGCCTCGGCATCCTGGCAGGTGAGCAAGAACGCGATGTAGTGCTGCGAGCCGGTGAAGGCGCGCACGGCGCCCGCCACCGTAACGCCGTCATCCATCGTCTCCTGCGCGTAGATCAGCTCGACGGTGAGCTCGCCCGTGGTCTCAACCTGCACCGAGGTGTCGTCGACCTCGGTGTAGCCGAGCCGCTCGACGAGGTAGTCGCTCGCCCCGCGGTCGTTGAGGTCGTTCGGCACATCGACGAGGTCGCTGTCGTACTTGCCCGTCTCCCACGAGAAGATGCAGGGCGTCTCCTCGTCTTCAGTCACATTGAGGTACTGCGGCGACTCGTCCTTGGCGTCGGGGTTCATGCGCTCCCACCCCTGGTTGACGCCGTCAAAGCGCACCTCCGGCTCGGCCTCGACCGCGGTCTTCATCTCGATGTCGAGATCGGCCCGCAGCCGCGAAAACCCGAGCGAGAACGACAGCCACACGACGAGGGCGAAGATGACGACGCCCGCCGCGATGATGAAGCCCGTGCCGATGCGGCGGCGGATCGACTTCTGTGGTCGCTGCGGATACGGCGCCGGAGCCGTCACGCGCCGTCGTCCTTGGTGCGCTTCGAGTGTGGCGCTTCATCGGGGTCGGGCCGGAAGATCGGCCGCGACGCCGTGAGGTCGGGACGCGCATCCACGAGGTAGTTGATCCAGCGGTTGCGCGGGTCGGCGTCGACGAGGAGAGCCTTGACCAGCAGGGTCGCGGGCAGCGCGAGCAGCGCGCCGACCGGGCCGAGCGCAAACGCCCAGACGAGCAGCGAGACGAACGAGACCGTTGGCGTGACGCCGACCGCCTCGCCCGCGAACTTCGGCTGAATCAACGACTGAATGACGAAGTTGATGACGCTCCAGACCGCAAGCACGATCAGCGCATTGACCCAGCCGTTCGCGAGCAGGGCCATGAGCACCGGCGGGATCATGCCAATGACGAAGCCGATGTTCGGGATGTAGTTGGTGAGGAACGAAAACACGCCCCACACGAGCGCGAGGGGCACGCCGAGCATCTCGAGCGCGACCACGTCGAGCACCGCGACGATGAGGCCGAAGACCGTCGTGACGATCCAGTAGCGGGCGACGCCCTGCGAGAACGAGTCGAGGGCGGTGCCGAGACTCGGGCGGTCGTCGCGAATCTTGCCGACCCGCTGCTCGAAGCCCATGGCGTCAAAGAGCAGGAAGAAGATCATGACGACGAGAGTCGCGAGCAGCGACAGCAGCCCGCCGACGTTGCTCGCGAGGCTCTGCAGCACCGAGACAATCGCCGAGGGGTTGAACACGCCCTGCAGTTGCGTGATGACCTGCTCCTGCGAAATGCCGAAGCTCGTCAGCCAGTCGAGCAGGGTTGAGTAAAGGCCCTGGAACTCCGCCCCGTATTTCGGCAGCTCCTGGATGAGCATCATCACCGACCAGGCGAGCAGCCCGACGAACGCGAGCAACAGCCCGTAGACGAACACGCCCGCGATAATCACGGCGAGCAGTCGCGGCACGCGCTTGCGGATCAGCCAGTGCATGAGCGGCGCGATCGCGAGCACGAGGTTGATGCCGAGGAAGATCGGGGTGACGAAGCTCGCGACCTGTTGCAACAGCACGAGGCCGATCATCGAAAGTACGACCACCGCGATGGTGATCAGTGCCCGGCTGCCGGCGCCTGTCGCGCGCGCCGCGTCCCCTGGGGTGGTGTCCTGCATCCTCGCCCTCCTTGCTGCTGCGAGTTTACGCGGCGCCCCCTCGCGCTCATTGAAAGCTCATAGCTTCGGCATCGAGGTGCCATAGGGCACATTCCTAGCGTTGCGGCGTCACTTCCCCCACCTAGGAGCCCAATGTTTTGGACATACCTGCGGCGCGAACTGCGTGGCCGCAAAAAGCAGACGATCATCGTCAGCATCGGTCTCGCGATCGCGGTCGCGCTCGTCATCGTCGTGAACTCGCTTTCGTCGGGCGTGCGCGCGGCGCAGGCACAATCCCTCCAGGCCGTCTACGGCATCGGCACCGACCTCACCGTCACGGGCGCGCAGGCCGAGCCCGGGAGCGATGGCGGCGGCCCACAGTTCGACTTCGGCAGCGAGGACTCGACGACGAGCGAGGACGGCTCGACGACGCTCGACCAGTCGCAGTTGCAGACCGACATGATGCGCGGCACGCTCGACGCGTCGACCATCGACACGGTGCTTGGCATCGACGGCGTCTCGCAGGCGACCGGCACGCTGAGCCTCACCAACTCGACGTTCTCGGGCGAGCTGCCCGACATGTCGAGCAGCGACAGCACCACGACCGACGGTACGACTACCGACGGCTCCGCCATGACTCCGCCCGATGGCGGCGGTAGCGGCGGCTTCGGCGGCGGCCAGTTCGGCCTCGACTCGTTCAGCGTGCTCGGCATCGACCCCGCCTCGGTGATCGGCCCGATGAGCTCGGTCTCAGTGACCGACGGTCGCCTCCTCACCGCCGACGACAACGGCACGAACGTGGCCGTGCTCGACTCGACCTACGCGACGAGCGCCGAGCTTGCCGTGGGCGACACCTTCGAGGTTGGCGGCGACGACTTCGAGGTGGTCGGCATCGTCTCGTCGACGAGCTCCGACGCCGACACGGCATCGAACGTCTACATTCCGCTCGATGTCGCGCAGGACCTCTCGGGCGCCGGCGACGTCGTCTCGACCGTCTACGTGCAGACCACGTCCTCCGACAACATCGCGAGCGTGCAGACCGCGCTCGAGACCGAGCTGCCGGATGCGACGGTCAGCTCGCAGTCCGACCTCGCGTCGACCGTGTCGGGTTCGCTGAGCACTGCATCCAACCTCATCTCCAACCTCGGCACGTGGCTCTCGATCATCGTGCTCCTCGTCGCGGTCGGCCTCGCCGTACTCTTCACGACTTCGGGCATCGCGCGCCGCACCCGCGAGCTCGGCACGCTCAAGGCGATCGGCTGGTCGAACGGCCGCATCGTGCGCCAGGTCGCGGGCGAGTCGATGGTGCAGTCGCTCATCGGCGGCCTCGCTGGTCTCGTCGTCGGCCTGATCGGCATCCTCACGATCAACGTCATCGCGCCCACCATCTCGGCCGGCATCGAGGCGCAGGGCGCCATGGGCGGCGGCGACGCCGCTGCTGGCGGCGCACCGGGCGGCGCACCGGGCGGCGGCGCACCCGAGGCCATCGGCCAGGCAGTGAGCAACGCGACGAGCATCGTGCTCCAGGCCCCGCTCAGTGTGTGGGTCATCGTGCTCGCCCTCGGCTGCTCGGTCGCGGCTGGCGTCATCGCGGGCATCTTCGGCGGCTGGCGTGCCGCCCGTCTCAGCCCCGCCGAATCGCTCCGCGCGGTCGGCTAACGGGCATCCTCCCCACTACTTAGGAGTTCTCATGACTATCACTGAAGAACAGCACCTCGGCATTGATCCGCTCTCGGCTCCCGTCGCGTTCCGCCTCGAGAACGTGAGCAAGGAGTACAAGCAGCAGCGCCGCACCGTCACCCCGCTCAAGGCGGTGGATGTGCAGATCGACGCGGGCGAGTTCGTCACGATCCAGGGGTCGACCGGCGGCGGCAAGTCGACGCTCTTGCAGCTGCTCGGCGCCCTCGACCGGCCGAGCGGCGGCCACGTCTACCTCGGCGACATCGACCTCGCGAACGCGACGAACGCCCAGCTGCAGTCGCTGCGGGCGACCGAGATCGGCTTCGTGTTCCAGTCGTTCAACCTGATTCCGACCCTAACCGCGGCCGAGAACGTCGACATGGGGCTCGAGCCGCTCGACCTCGAGTCAGATGAGCGCGACCGCCGGGTCGCGGAGTCGCTCGAGCGCGTCGGCCTCGGCGACCGCGCCGACCACCGCCCCGACGAGCTCTCGGGCGGGCAGCAACAGCGCGTCGCGATCGCCCGCGCGATTGCGAAGCAGCCCCGCGTGCTGCTCGCCGACGAGCCGACCGGCAACCTCGACGAGCAGATGCGCGACGACATTCTGCAGGTGCTCGAGGAACTCAACGCCGAGGGGCTCACCCTCGTCGTCGTCACCCACGACTCGGCGGTCGCGAAGCGCGCGCGTCGCCGACTGCGCCTCGCGAAGGGGCAGCTGCGCGACGTCGCCTAAGCCTCGATCCACCGATGAGCCTTCGGCGGGTGGCGTCGGCGTGATGGGCGCGGCGTGATCGGCTGCGGGCAGGGGTGAGTTCCGGGCGTCTCATCCCGGTTGTCCACTTCGTTCTCGGTCGTG